>JAGXAV010000657.1 GCA_018971455.1 Rhodospirillales bacterium | reverse complement strand
GCGGTGGTCAGCACGGCCGCCGGCGGGCCCGGCGGCCGCGGCGCGCGGCTGACGCCGGCGGGCGAGGCGGGGGTGGCGCAGTACCGCGCCCTCGAGGCGGCGAGCCGCCGCGCCGCGCAGGCCCTTCTGGACGCCCTTTCCGAATGGTTCGGTGCCAAATGATCATGCCGTATGACGATATCCTGAGCGAGCTGTCCGGTCTGTTCGAGGGCGAGCACGACGCCATCGCCAACGCCGCCAACGCGGCCGCCGTGCTGTGGCAGCACCTGCCCGACATCAACTGGGCCGGGTTCTACTTCCTCAAGGGGGGCGAGCTGGTGCTCGGCCCGTTCCAGGGCAAGCCGGCCTGCATCCGCATCGGTCTGCACCAGGGCGTGTGCGGGGCGGCGGCCAGCCGGCGGGAAAGCCTGGTGGTCGCCGATGTGCACGAATTCCCCGGCCACATCGCCTGCGACGGCGCCTCGAACGCCGAGATCGTCGTGCCGCTGCTGCGCGGGGACACGCTGCTCGGCGTGCTCGACATCGACAGCCCCCGCCATGGCCGCTTCACCGAGGAGGACCGGGCGGGCTGCGAGGCCGTCGCGCGCGCCTATGTCGCCTCGCTGGCATGAGCGCGCTGCTCGATATCTCGGGCCTCGAGGTTGCCTTCGACACGGATCACGGGCCGGTCACCGTGGTCAGGGGGCTCGATCTGTTGGTGGCGGCCGGCGAGACGGTGGCGCTGGTCGGGGAATCGGGCTCCGGCAAGTCGGTCACGGCACTGGCGATCACCCGGCTGATCGATCATGCGGGCGGGCGCGTCACCGCGGGGCGCATCGGCTTCACCGGGCGCGACGGGGCCGTGCAGGACATCGCGCGGGCCAGTGCCGAGGCGATGCGCCGGCTGCGCGGGCCGGAAATCGCCATGGTGTTCCAGGAGCCGATGACCAGCCTCAACCCGGTGCTGCGCATCGGCGCGCAGATCGCCGAGGCGGTCATGCTGCATCAGGGGCTCGGCGAGGCGGCGGCGCTGGCCGAGGCGCAGCGCATGCTGGAGCTGGTGCGCATTCCCGCCGCCGCCCGCCAGCTGCGCCGCTACCCGTTCGAGCTCTCGGGCGGCATGCGCCAGCGGGTGATGATCGCCATCGCGCTGTCCTGCCGGCCGCGCCTGCTGATCGCCGACGAGCCGACCACGGCGCTGGACGTGACGGTGCAGGCGCAGGTGCTGCGGCTGATCGGCAGCCTGCAGCGCGAGCTTGGCATGGGGCTGATGTTCATCACCCACGACATGGGGGTGGTGGCCGAGATCGCCGACCGGGTGGTGGTGATGCGGGCGGGCGAGGTGGTGGAGGAGGGGCCGGCCACGCGCATCTTCGACGCGCCGGGCCAGCCCTACACCAGGGCGCTCCTCGCCGCCGTGCCGGTGCTGGGCAGCCTGGCCGATCAGCCGCTGCCCCTGCCCTTTCCCGCGGTGGACGGGCCGCCGCCGGCGCCACAGGACACGGTGCGCGACACGCTGGTGCTGGAGGTGCGCGACCTGGTGACCAATTTCGACGTGCGGCGCGGCGTGTTCGGCCGGCTGGCGGGGCGCATCCACGCCGTCGAGGGGGTCAGCTTCGATCTGCGGGCCGGCGAGACGCTGGCCGTGGTGGGCGAGTCCGGCTGCGGCAAATCGACCACCGGGCGCAGCATCATCCGCCTCGA
>JAGXAV010000656.1 GCA_018971455.1 Rhodospirillales bacterium | reverse complement strand
GCGGCGTCTCGCTCAGCCATGTCTTCACCTCGGGCAATTCCTGCGACGTCGATATGGCGGATTACCTCGCCTACCTTGCCGCCGATCCGGGCTGCGCCGTGATAGCCTTGCTGTTCGAGGGCATGGCCGAGCCCGCCCGCCTGCTGCGGGCCGCCGACCTTGCCTGGGCCGCCGGCAAGCCGGTGGTGGCCTGCAAGCTGGCGGTCGGCGATCACGGTGCGCAGGCGGCGATGTCACATACCGGGTCGCTCGCCGGGGCGCATGAGGCCTATCGCGCCGCCTTCGCGCGCGCGGGCGTGGTGCTGGTCGATGACATGGAGGCGCTGATCGAGACGGCGAGCTTCTTCGCCAAGGTCGGGCCGCCCCGCGCGCCGGGCGTTGCCGTGCTCGCCACATCCGGGGGGGCCGCGATCATGGCCGCCGACAAAGCCGAGGCGCACGGCATCGCCCTGCCGCAGCCCGAGCCGCCGGCGCGCGCCGTGCTGGAGGCGCGCATTCCCGAGTTCGGCTCGGCGCGCAATCCCTGCGACGTCACCGCCCAGGTGCTGACCGACCCGGAGAGCCTGCCGGCCTGCGCCAACGCCCTGCTCGATGATCCCAATTTCGGGGCGCTGCTGATCCCCAACGTCTATGCCAGTCCGCACGGGGCCGCCCGCCTGCCGTTCTACAGCGAGGCGGTGCGGCGCACCGGCAAGCCGGTGATCGTGGCTTGGCTGAGCGAGTGGCTGGAGGGGCCCGGATCGCTAGAGACCGAGACCAACCCCGACGTGCCGCTGTTCCGCTCGATGGACCGGGCCTTCGCCGCGATCGCCGCCTGGCAGGCCCGCGCGGCCCTTGCGGCGGGCGGGCCCCGGCGGCTGGTCCGGCGCAGTGATCCGGCGGCGGGTGGCAGGGCGGCGGCGCTGCTGGCGGTGGCGGGCCACGCCACCTTGACCGAGCGCGAGGCCAAGCAGGTGCTCGAGCTCTATGGCGTGCCGGTAGTGCGCGAGCGCCTGGTGCAGAGCGCCGATGAGGCGGCCGAAGCGGCCGAGGCCCTGGGGTTTCCGGCGGCCCTGAAGGTCGAGAGCCCCGACCTGCCGCACAAGACCGAGGCCGGTGTCATCCGGCTCAACCTGCGCGGTGCCGCGGAGGTGCGCGCGGCCTATGCCGCGGTGATGGCGAATGCCGCGCGGGTCGATCCGCCGGCGCGCATCAATGGCGTGCTGGTGCAGCCGATGGCGCCGCAAGGCGTGGAACTGGTGATCGGCGGGCGGGTCGATCCGCTGTTCGGCCCGCTCGTCATCGTCGGGCTAGGCGGCGTTCTGGTCGAATTGCTGGCCGATACGCAGATCGGGCTGGCGCCGGTCACGCCCGGCGAGGCGCGCGGGATGCTCGATCGGCTGCGCGGCGCGGCCGTGCTGCGCGGCTTCCGCGGCGGCCCGCCGGTCGATCTCGACGGCCTTGCCGATGTGCTGGTGCGGGTCTCGGAGTTCCTCGCCGATCATTGCGCGGCGATCGCCGAGATCGACATCAATCCGCTGATCTGCGCGGGTGCCCACATGGTCGCCGTGGATGCCCTGATCGTGAAGGCGGCGCGCCGATAGAGAGGGCGAGGAGATCGCTCCGGGGTTAGGCGCTGGCGCCGGCGGGCAGCACCGCGCCGCGCGTGGTGCCTTCGACCAGCGGCAGCAGCAGGCGCATGGTTG
>JAGXAV010000057.1 GCA_018971455.1 Rhodospirillales bacterium | reverse complement strand
GCCGGCAGCACCACGATGCCCCAGCCCTCGCGCCGCGTGGTGCGCTTCGACCCGACGCGAAACGTTACGTGCACCGCGTCGCCCAGCTTGATCGGCAGCTTGAAATCCCAGGTCCAGCCGAGCGACATGCCGGGCAGGAAGCGGTACTCGGCGCGTGTCTTCAGCCCGTCAGCCAGCGACAGGCCGAACAGGCCATGCGCCACGCGGGTGCCGAAAGGGGTGGTCCTGGCGTATTCTTCGTCGACATGAACCGGGGTGAAATCGCCGGTCAGCGCGGCATAGGCGTTCACCATCGCCTCGGTGACGACCACGGCGGGGGTGGTGCATTCATCGCCGACCCGGGCATCGTCCCAGTAGAGATCTTCGGACATCGTCGTGCTCCTCACGCGCGCGGGTCGATGGCGAGCGCGGCTTCCACCGCCCCGTTGCCGGCCCGCAGGATTTCGATGTTCAGGCCGTCCGGCAGCGCCAGCCAGTTCGGCCCGGCGGGCAGCGCCCGGGCCCCGAAGGCGGCGGCGCGGGCGAGCACGCCGTCATAATCCTCGACCATGATGCCGAGATGGGCGAGGCGGGCTTCCGGGCCCGCGAAGCCCGGGTCGGAGATCAGCTGCACGCCGCCGCGCACCCAGACCTGATGGGGAACGCCGCCACTGGCGGGCATTTCGTCGCGAATGCCGAGGCCGAGCACCTCGCGGAAGAATGTCACGTGCCACTGGATGTCCTTTACCCGGATGGCGACATGCTCGATGTAGGCGCGGGGCAGACCCATGGGATTCAAGCCTTTCCGGGATAATCGGTGCGGGCGAATTCGATGCCCTTGACGCAGGCGACGATGGTGGAATTCACCGGGGTCGGCACGCCCAGCCGCGCGCCCCAGCGCACGACGGAGCCGTGGATGTAGTCGACCTCGGTGGCGCCGCCCGCCTGCAGACTCTGCAACATCGAGGTCTTGAACTCGGGCGGCAGACCGGCGGCGGCCATGGTCCACGCCACGCGCGGATCGGTGATCGAAATCCGCACCTCCGCCGCCCGCGCCACGGCGATGCCCTCGGCGATGGCGGCGAGGGCGATGTCCTCCAGCGCCGGCACCGCGTAGAGCCCGCCATAGGTCAGCCCGGTAATCGCCGTCAGCCCTCCGCCGGCGACGTTGATGAACAGCTTGTCCCACATCGTGCCCATGATGTTGTCGCTCAGATGGGTCAGGATGCCGGCGGCGTTGAAGGTGTCGGCGATCATCCGCGCGCGCGCCGAGCGGGTGCCATCGAGCTCGCCGATGATCGTCTCCTTGCCCGTCACGCCGGACCGGACATGGCCGGGGGCGAGGAGGACGCCGCCGACATAGGTCTTGCCCGCCATCACCCGCTCGCGCCCGACCTCCTCCGCCAGGATATCCTCATGGCCGAGACCGTTCTGCAGCGACATCACGACCGTGCCCGGCCCGACGATCGGTGCCGCGGCGCGGATGGCGTCTCGCGTGTGGTAGGATTTGACGAGAATGATCACCAGATCGGCCACCACGCCCGCATCGGCCGCGCGGGTGCAGGCGGTGATCTTCACGCGGCGCTCGGCACCGGCTTCGAGCATCCGCAGGCCATCGGCATTGATGGCATCGACATGGGCCTGGAACGGGTCGATCAGGCAGACATCTGCGCCGCCGCTGGCAAGCCCTCCGCCGATCGTCGAGCCGAGCGCCCCTGCGCCCATGAAGCAGATCTTCACGTGGTCATCCCTCGCCATGCCGGGTCGATGCGGGCGAAGCTAGGCCGCCGCCGGCCATGTGGTCTATGCAATGGACGTAATATATCGTATTGCGTTTCTTTATGAGGCCGCCCGGCACCAACGACGCGAACCTGCTCGACGCGAAGCAGCTGCGGCTGTTCGATCTGCTCCACCGCACCGGCAGCGTCACCCGCACCGCCGAGCAGCTCGGCCAGAGCCAGCCAACCATCAGCATCTGGCTCGCCCGGCTGCGGCGCGATCTGGGGGATCCGCTGTTCATCCGCACGCCGTCCGGCATGGAACCGACCCCGCGCGCCGAGGCGCTGATCGGCACGGCGCGGCAGGCGCTCGAAGCGTTGCGGCGCCTGGCGGCGTGGGAGGACGCGTTCACCCCGGCGACCGCGCAGCGCCGGTTCCGCATCTGCATGACCGACGCCAGCCACGTGGCCCTGCTCCCGCATATCCTGCGCCATGTGCGCGCCGCGGCCCCGCATGTCCGCATCGAGGCAGCCCAGATCAACGCCGATACCGCCCGCGCCCTGCAATCCGGCGACGCCGATCTCGCACTTGGTTTCATCCCGGAGCTTGAAGCCGGCTTCTTCCAGCAGACGCTCTATCCGCAGGACTGGGTCTGCCTCGTCAACGCCGCCCATCCGCGCGTGACGCGCTCGCTCCCGCTCGAGACCTATCGGCGGGAGGAGCATATCGGCATCGTCTCCGGCACCGGCGCGCAGCTTCTGGCGGCGGCGATGGAGCGGCACAAGGTGGAGCGGCGGCTGGCGCTGGAACTGCCCGGCTTTCTCGGCCTGCCCGCGATCATCGGCACCACCGATCTGATCGCCACCCTGCCACGCCATATCGGCGAGACGCTGGCCGGATTCTACGGCCTGCGCGTGCTGCCCTGCCCGGTGGAAATCCCCGGCTTCAACGTCAAGCAGCACTGGCACGCCCGCTTCCATCACGACGCCGGCAATCTCTGGCTGCGCAAGGTCTGCGCCGAGCTGTTCCAGCAGCGCGCGGTGCGGCGGGCCGGAGCGGCCACGGCGCAATCCCTGCGCAAAGTCGCTGTGGCGAGCGCCTAGGGGAAGCTGGCCGAGGGAAGCGGGCCGAGGCAAGCAGATGGGGGCTTCGCCGCGCCGCAAGGGGGTCGGCAACGCGGCCGGGCCCCGCTACCATGCGCGCCACCCCACCCTGCGGACCGTTCTCGCATGCCCCTGCCCCTCGATCGCCTCGTCGGACCGCAGGGCGCGATCCATCCCCGCACGCTCTGGGCCCGGCTGAAGGAGCATCCGCTCGCCCGCATCGGTCCCGGCCTCATCACCGGGGTCGCCGATGACGACCCGAGCGGCATCGCCACCTACTCCCAGGCCGGCGCGCAGTTCGGCCTCGCCATGCTCTGGACGATGCCGCTGGCCTACCCGCTGATGGCCGCCATCCAGGCGATCTGCGCGCGCATCGGCCGGGTCACCGGCCGGGGCCTCGCCGCCAACATCAAGGCGGCCTACCCGCCCGCCGTGCTGCAAAGCGTCGTGTTGCTGCTGCTCGTCGCCAACACGCTCAATATCGCCGCCGACGTCGCCGCGATGGGCGAGGTGGCGGAGCTGGTCACCGGCCTCGACCGTCATGTCATGACCGCGCTCTTCGTCGTCGCCACGCTGGTCCTGCAGATTTTCGTGCCCTATCACCGCTACGTCACCTTCCTCAAATGGCTGACGCTCTCGCTGCTCGCCTATGCCGCCGTGCTGTTCACCGTGCATGTGCCCTGGGGCGCGGTGGCGCTGCGCACGTTCTGGCCGAGCTTCCGGCCCACCGCCGAGGCCGCCGCCATCATCGTCGGCGTCTTCGGCACCACCATCAGCCCCTATCTGTTCTTCTGGCAGGCCTCCGAGGAGGTCGAGGACATGCTGGCCACCCCCGGCGCCGCCCCGCTGCTGCAAGACCCCGCCGCCGCCCCCGCCGAATTGCGCCGCATCGGCTGGGACACTTGGAGCGGCATGTTCTATTCGGACATCACCGCCTACTTCATCATTCTGGCCACCGCCGTCACCCTCAACGCCGCCGGCGTCACCGACATCGAAACCGCCGCCCAGGCCGCCGCTGCGCTGCGCCCGCTGGCCGGTCCCTTCGCCTACACGCTGTTCGCCCTCGGAATCCTCGGCGTCGGGCTGATCGGCGTGCCGGTCCTCGCGGGCTCGGCCGGCTATGCGCTGGCCGAGGCGATGGGCTGGCGCTGGGGCCTCGAGCGCCGCGCCACCGACGCGCGGGGCTTCTACGGCGTCATTGCCGTCAGCGTGCTGCTCGGCCTGGTCATCCAGTATTCGCCGATCAGCCCGATGAAGGCGCTGTTCTGGAGCGCCGTCATCAACGGCGTCGTCGCCGTGCCGCTGATGGCGGTGATCATCCTGCTGGCGTCGAAAAAATCCGTCATGGGCGCCTTCACCGCCAGCCGCCCGCTGGTCATCCTGGGCTGGACCGCCACCGCCGTCATGGGTGCGGCGGCGGTGCGGATGCTCATTCCGGGCTAGAAGCGAAGCACCCGGAAGGCCCCGCCCATGCCAGTCGCCCCATCGCCCGCTTCCCCGCCCCCCGCCTGGCGGCGGGTTCCCCGCTCGGTCATCGCGCTCGGCCTCGTCTCGCTGTTCATGGATATGTCGTCCGAGCTGGTGCACAACCTGCTGCCGCTCTTCCTGGTGGACAGCCTCGGCGCCAGCGCGGTCACCCTCGGTCTGATCGAGGGCGTGGCCGAGGCCACCGCCGCCATCACCAAGCTCTTCTCGGGCGGGCTCTCCGACCGGATCGGCCGGCGCAAGCTGCTGGTCGGCCTCGGCTACGGGCTGTCCGCCCTCACCAAGCCGGCCTTCGCGCTCGCCGGCTCGATCGGCGCGGTTCTCGCCGCCCGCTTCATCGACCGCATCGGCAAGGGCGTGCGCGACGCGCCGCGCGACGCGCTGATGGCCGACATCACGCCGCCCGAGGCCCGTGGCGCCGCCTACGGCCTGCGCCAGGCGCTTGACACCATGGGCAGCGTCGCCGCCCCCCTGCTCGCCATCGGGTTGATGGCCCTCTACGGCGACGATTTCCGCACCGTCTTCTGGTGGGCCACGGCGCCGGCGATCATTTCGGTGCTCATCATCGTCCTCGCGGTGCGCGAGCCGGTGCGCGAGCCGGCGGGCGCCCGCCCCGGCTCCGGATCGCCCGGCTCCGGTTCGCCCATCCGCCAGGCCGATCTGGCGCGGCTCGGCGCGCCCTACTGGTGGGTCGTCGGCATTGGCGTCGTGTTCACCATGGCCCGCTTCAGCGAGGCCTTCCTCCTGCTGAAGGGCCAGCAGGCCGGCCTGCCGCTTGCCCTCGTGCCGCTGGTGATGGTGGCGATGAAACTGGTCTACGCCCTGATGGCCGCCCCGGCCGGCGCCTGGTCCGACCGCATCGCCCGCCCGGCCGTGCTCGCCATCGGCCTGGCCCTGCTGGTCGCCGCCGACCTGGTGCTGGCGCTCGCCCCCGGCCTCGCCGGCCTGTTCCTCGGCGCGGCGCTGTGGGGCGCCCACATGGCGCTCTCCCAGGGCCTGCTCGCCGCCCTGGTGGCCGATACCGCGCCCGAGGATCTGCGCGGCACCGCCTTCGGCCTGTTCAACCTGGCCACCGGCCTCGCCCTGCTTGCCGCCAGCGCGCTCGCCGGCCTGCTGTGGCAGAGTTTCGGCCCCGGTGCCGCCTTTGCCGCCGGCGGCGCCTTCGCGGCCCTGGCCGCCATCGGCCTCGCCGCCGGCGCGCCCATCACGCGCCCACCCGCGCCCTGACCTCCGCGCCATGACCACTCATGCCATTAGCAAACAGCACGGCACGCATCCCGCCACGGCCCTTGCCATTCGCGGCCGCCCGGCCGATGTAGCAACCGGACCGGGTATGTCCGCTTTGTGCCCGGACGCTCTCTGCGCAGCATGAAGGCCCCAGCCATGTTCATCGAGACCGAAGGCACCCCCAACCCCGCGACGCTGAAATTCCTTCCCGGCCGCGACGTGCTGGGCAGCGCCACCGCCGATTTCGCCAGCCGCGAGGCCGCCATCCGCAGCCCGCTCGCCGGCGGCATCTTCGCCCTGCCCGGCGTCACCCGCGTCTTCCTCGGCGGCGATTTCATCACCGTCACGAAAGCCGATGCCGCGTCCTGGCAGGCGCTCAAGCCGCAGATCCTCGGCGCCATCATGGACCATTTCCTCGCCGGCCGCCCCGCCGTGGAAGGCCTGGCCGCCGACGCGGAGGAGGATGTCAGCCCCGAGGACGCCGAGATCGTCGCCCAGATCAAGGAATTGCTGGACACCCGGGTGCGCCCGGCCGTCGCCGGCGATGGCGGCGACATCGTCTTCCGCGGCTATCGCGACGGCATCGTCCGCCTGCACATGCAGGGCGCGTGCAGCGGCTGCCCCTCCTCTTCGGCCACGCTCAAGCACGGCATCGAGAACATGCTGCGCCATTACGTGCCCGAGGTGCTGCGCGTCGAGCAGGTTGCCGCCTGATAATTATCGGCTATTATCATTCGATATCGAACGAAAGTCCCGCTTCATGCCGCTCGACGATGCCGCCCTCGACACGCTGTTCCGCACCGCCCGCACCCACAACAAATGGACCGACCAGCCGGTCACCGATGATGAGCTCCGCGCCGTCTTCGACCTCATGAAGATGGGCCCGACCTCGGCCAACGCCTCGCCCGCCCGCTTCGTCTTCGTCCGCACCAAGGATGCCAAGGACCGGCTGAAGCCCGCCCTCTCGGCCGGCAACACCGAGAAGACGATGGCCGCCCCGGTCACCGTCATCGTCGCCCACGACCCCTATTTCTATGACCACCTGCCGCGCCTCTTCCCCCATGCGGACGCCAAATCGTGGTTCAGCGGCAACCCCGCCCTCGCCGAGGAGACGGCGCTGCGCAACGCCGTGCTGCAGGGCGGCTATTTCATCCTGGCGGCGCGCGCGCTCGGCCTGGATTGCGGGCCGATGTCGGGCTTCGACAAATCCAAGGTGGACGACGCCTTCCTGTTCGGCCGTGGCTGGAAGTCCAACTTCCTGATCAATCTCGGCCATGGCGACCCGGACGGCCTGTTCGAGCGCTCGCCGCGCTTCGACTTCGACGAGGTCTGCATCGTCGAATAGGCGAATCCTCGGCCGGCGCTGCGATGAGTCAGTGCCGCGACGAGCCAGCGCTGGGATAGACTGGGGCGATGCGCCTGCTGATCCTCGATGCCGCCCTGCCGCGCGGCCTTGCCGCCATCGTCGCCGACGGGCATCTGCGCGCCCGGCGCACGATGCCCGGCGCGCGCGGCCACGCCGCCCAGCTCGCCCCGATGGCCGAGGCGGTGCTGGCGGAGGCGGGGATCGCCGCGCGCGACCTCGATGCCGTCGCGGCCACCATCGGGCCGGGCAGCTTCACCGGCCTGCGCGCCGCGCTCGCCCTGGCGCACGGGATTGCCGCGGCGATCGGCCGGCCGGTCATCGGCGTCACCGTGCCGGAGGCCTTCGCCGCCGGCCACCCGCCCGATGGCCGCACCCTCTGGGTCGCCATCCACAGCCGCCGCGGCCGCGTCTTCCTGCATGATGGCACGGCATTGGCCTCGCTCGATCTGAACGACCTCCCGGGCGCGACGGGCATCGCCGTCGCCGGCGATGCCGCGATCGAGGTGGCCGCCCGCCTCGCCGCGCGCGGCGCGGATGTCAGGCTGACCGACCAGCGCCTGCCCGAGCCGCTGCCCATCGCCGCGATTGCCGCGCGCCGCCTGGCCGGAGCCCTGCCCCCGCTCGCCGCCCAGCCGCTCTACGTGGACGCGCCGGAGGCCAGGCTGCCCGCCGCGCCGCGCGCGGCCCCGCGATGATGGTGGCGCAGGCCGGCCACGCCCCCGCCATGGCCGCCATCCACGCCGCGAGCTTCCCGCCGCCGGAGCGCTGGGGGGTGGATGCGATGGCGCTGCAACTCGGCCAGCCCGGCGCCTTCGGGCTGATCGATCCGGCGGGCGGCTTTCTGCTCGCCCGCGTCGCCGCCGACGAGGCCGAAATCCTGACCGTCGCCGTCGCCCCCGAGGCCCGCCGCAAGGGGCTCGCCCGCGCCCTCCTCGAAGCCGCCGCCGGGACCGCGGCAAGCCGCGGGGCGCGGCGCCTGTTCCTGGAAGTTGCCACCACCAATGCGGCCGCCCGCGCGCTCTACGCAGGGTGCGGCTTTGCCGAGATCGGCCGCCGCCCACGCTATTACCCAGGCGGCGGCGACGCGCTGGTGCTCGCCCGCGACATCGGGGTGCCCGCGTGAAGTGGCCGGAGCGCAGCCTCGCCATCATGGGCGGCTTCGGCTTCGCCAGCGGCCTGCCTCTGGCGCTGTCCGGCTTCACCCTCCAGCAATGGCTGACCGAGGGCCATGTCGCGAGGTCGGTGATCGGGCTGACCGCCAATATCGGCCTGCCCTACACGCTCAAATTCCTTTGGGCGCCGCTGCTCGACGAAATCCGCCCGCTGCCCGGCCTCGGGCGGCGGCGCGGCTGGCTGCTGGCCATCCAGCCGCTGCTGGTGCTGGCCTGCCTGTGGCTCGCGCTCTCCAACGCCTCCATCGCCGCCGCCTTCGCCATCGCGCTGCTCTCGGCCACCCAGGACATCGCCATCGACGCCTGGCGCATCGAGACCTTCCCGCCCGACCGCCAGGGGCTGGCGACGGCGGTGTATGTCTGGGGCTACCGGGTGGCGATGCTGGTCTCGGGCAGCGGGGTGATCGCCGCGGTCAGCCTGGTCGGCTGGCACGTCGCCCTGCTCGGCATCACGGCCCTCGCCACCCTCGCGATCGGCGTCACGCTGCTGGCCGCGGAACCGCCGCCGGCGGCGGCCCGCCCGCTGCGCGCGAACTGGATGGCGCGCGGCTGGTCGGCGCTGCGCGATCCGCTGGCCGATTTCCTCGGCCGTGCCGGGGCCATCCCGGTGCTCGCCTATGTCGCGCTGTTCTATCTTGGCGAGGGCATGGCCGGGGTGATGCTGGCGCC
>JAGXAV010000655.1 GCA_018971455.1 Rhodospirillales bacterium | reverse complement strand
GCGCGAAGGCCAGGATCAGGGTGATGGAGTTGGAAAAGCCCAGCACCGCGCACCACACCACCATGCCCTCGCCGCGCGAGACGATGATGCCCAGCACGCTGAGCAGGGACACCGAGGCCGTGACCACGTAGGCCCAGCGGCTGGTGGCCAGGCGCCCGGCCAGCGCCAGCATCAGGAAGGAGGCGGGAAGCTGCGCCACGTTCAGCGCGGTCAGGGCGCTTTCGATGAGCTCCGGGTGCCCGGCGGCGGTGGCGAAATCGGGCAGGAAGGCGTTGGCCACGAAATACATGGCGTTGACCCCGCCGAGCAGGAAACCCAGGCGCCAGATCAGGGGGTGCCTCCAGTCGGGGATCCACTGGCGCGCGTTCGCTGCCGGACGCCCCCGGGGCACGAGGTGGCGCCCGAGGATCAGCACCAGCGCGGCGGTGAGCAGCACCGGCAGCGCCCACACCGCCACCGCGCCGCGCCAATGCCCGCCCACCAGCGGCAGCACCAGCGGCTGGGTCAGCGAGGCGGAGAGAATCTCGCCCACCAGCAGGCCGTTGGTGTACACCGCGGTGGCGAAACCGATGCGCCGGGGAAAACGGTTGCGCACCAGCGGCGGCAGGGCCGGCTGGGTGACGGCCACGCCGGCGGCCATCAGCGCCGTGGTGACGTAGAGGAAGTCGACCTGGGGCACCATGCCGCGCGCCGCCGAGGCCACGGCGTTGAGCAGCAGTCCGATGAGCAGCGTGGCGCCGATACCCCAGCGCGCCACCAGGAAGGCGCCGGGAATCGCCGCCAGCGCGAACATCAGCGAGGGCAGCGAGGACAGCAGGCCCACCTGGCCCTCGTTCAGCCCCAGCGTGGCGTGCAGCAGGGGCATCAGCGGCGGCACCGCGAGGATGGTCAGGCGCAGGCAGGCGCCCACCAGCCACAGCACCACCAGGGCCGCGACGTCGTTGTCCGGCTCGGCACGACCAGGAAGGAACTTGCTCAAGGCGGTCTCCGCGAGAGGCGCGAAATGTCCGCGATCTTAGATGCGTTGGCCCGCGCACGTCGGGCCGCGTCTGCCCCTTCGAGCCAGTCAGCGACGAGCTGCGCGCCGCGTGGCGGGATGCCCGGCCGGATCGATCCGCGGCGATGTGTCGGCCTTGATCTGCGCATCCACATAGGCATCCAGCAGGCGGCGGATCATCCGCTGGTACTGCGTGTGGTGTCTGGCCGCCTCGGACTTGAAGTAGTCGATGCTCTTCCTGCTGAGCGCCAAGGTGATCTTGACCCCCTCTTCGCGAAAGGCCAGCTCGGCAGGGGACGGGAGGAAATCGGGAACGATCTCCACCGTGCCCAGAGGTTCATCGGTGTATCGAGTTCTGGTGCTCATAGATCTTCCTTCCCTTGCGCCAGTAGCCGGCGCCAATGATCCGAATGGCCGACGCCCTGTAGGTGAAGCGGACCGTCAGGATGCCGCCATCGACCCAGCCGAAACAATAGAAGCGTTCTTCCGTCCGACTATGCGAGATATCCCGAGCCAGAATCCGTTGCGGGTCGCCGAAGGCGTACTGCGCGCGCCCGAATGAAACGCCGTGCTTGCGCTGGTTTTCCGCGTCCTTGTCGGAGTCCCATTCGAAGTGCGCCAAGGCCATGATCCACTGGATCATGCAGCCATATAAGAAACCATATCATCATATGGGTCGCCTACCCGCGTTC
>JAGXAV010000056.1 GCA_018971455.1 Rhodospirillales bacterium | reverse complement strand
GCCAGTTGCAGCAGGATCGCGGCCTCCAGCATCCACGGCACCGGCGCCCAGAATTTTTCCACGGCGTCGCGCAGCGGATGCGGCTTTTCCGCGGGCATGGCGTTGGCGCCGAGCCGCGCCAGGAGGTCCGCCGCCGCGGCGCTGGAGAGGCCGGCCTCGGGGGCCGGGGACGGCCCTGAAGAATGTTCCATGCCGCGGTCTCGCCTTCCCATCTCGGCCATGGGCCGATCGTCGCGCCGCGAGGGTTCTACCGCCGCCCCACGCGCTCGGGCAGCAGCCCCTCCGGCCGTTGCAGCAGCATCGCCAGCATCACCACCGCAATGGCAATGACCCGGATGGCGCCCGAATTGGCCTGCATCTGCGCCGGCAGCACTGCGGCCAGCAACTCGCCGCTGCCGCTCCACAGCAGCCACACCACGGCGGTGCCGAGCAGCGCGCCGGCGTGGCGCCCGGCGCCGCCGACGATCACCATGGCATAGAGCTGGAAGGTGAGGATCGGCAGGAAGTCCTGCGGGCTGATGAAGCCCGCGGTATGGGCGTACAGGCCGCCGGCCACCCCCATCAGCGCCGCGCCGATGACGAAGGCCTGCAACCGGAAGGCCGCGACATTCCGGCCGGCGGCGTCGGCGGCCTCGGGATCCTCGCTGACCGCGCGCAGGTCGCGCCCCCAGGGCGCGCGGTCGAGGCGGCGCAGTGCCATGAACGCCGCCGCGGCGAGCGCGGCGCACACGCCCAGCCACGCGACATTCGCCCAGGCCGCACCCGGCCCGGCCGCGTCGGGCCAGAACTGGCCGAGCCGCAGCGGAATCCCGAACAGCCCGCCCGGCCCCCCGGTGATGGCGCCCGCATTGGTGGCGGCGATCTGCACGGCGGTGGCGAGCCCGAAACTGGCGATGGCGAGATAGTCCCCGCGCAGCCGCAGCACCATCGCGGCCACCAGCAGGGCGAGCAGCGCGCCGGCGGCGGCGGCGGCGAGCAGGCCCACCGGCAAGGCGAGGCCGAAGCCGCCGAGCCCCTGGCGGTAATGCGGGCCGGTCACGATGGCGCTGGCATAGGCGCCGACGGCGATGAAGGCCGTGCAGCCGACATTGAACAGCCCGCCGATGCCGAATTGCAGATTGAGCCCCAGGGCGGCGATCGCATAGATCGCGATCATCGTGCCGACGGAGACCAGATAGGGGGCGAGCCCGCCGGTCATGCCCGGCCGAACAGCCCGGCCGGGCGCAGGAACAGCACCAGGACGACGAGGGCGAAGGCCGTCACTTCGCGCCATTCGGCCAGCCCGACATGCACCGTCACCGATTCGACCAGCCCGATCAGCAGCGCGCCCGCCAGCATGCCCCAGATCGAGCCGAGCCCGCCGACCACCACCGCGGCGAGCGCCGGCAGCATGTACTCCGACCCGGTCTCCGGCTGGGCCGGGCCGAGCATCAGGATGGCCAGCCCGGCTGCGGCACAGAAGGCGCCGCACAGCCCCCAGGCGAGGACGCGGATGCGCGGCACGACGAGGCCGGACAGCCCGGCAAGGTCGGGGTCCTCGGCGACGGCGCGCAGGTCGCGCCCGGTCGGCGAGTGGCGCAGGAAGATGTGCAGCCCCGCCAGCAGCAGCGCGGTGGCGAGGATGACGCCGGATTCGGTGGCGGTGAGCCGCCCGGCGGACAGGCCTGGCAGCAGCATCACCGGCCGGGCGATTTCGATGTCGCGGTCCAGCGCGACCTCGCCCGGCCCGAAGATCAGCACCAGCACGTTGCGCAGCAGCAGGCCGATGGCGAAGGCGGCGATGATGACCGAGGCCGATTGCCGGCGCGCCAGCAGCGCGCGCAGCACCAGGCGGTCGGCGAGCAGGATGACGCCGGCGCAGGTCACCAGCGCCGCCGTCGCACCGGCGACCAGCGAGAGCACCGGCGCGGCATTGCCCCCGGCCAGCGTGGCGCCCGACCAGGCGGCGAAGGCGCCGATGGTGAGCAGGTCGGCATGGGCGAAATTGGGAAAGCGGAACACCGCGTAGGACAGCGACAGGCCGAGACTGGCCAGGCTGAGCACGGCGGCGATCAGAACGCCGTCCACCACGACCGCGCCGATCAAACCGCCAGCCCGCCCGCCAGCACGGCCGTGACGGCCGGATCGTCAGGCTCCGTCGCCAGATGCAACCGCCCCTCGACCATCACCAGCGCGCGGTCGGCGATCGCCAGGGCGGCGCGGACATTCTGCTCCACCAGCAGGATCGGCAGGTGCTGCCTGAGGCTGGTGAGGCGGGCGAACAGCCTGCCGACCAGCAGCGGCGACAGCCCGGCGGAGGGCTCGTCGAGCAGCAGCACCCGCGGCGCGCCGAGCAGCGCGCGGCCGATCGCCACCATCTGGCGCATGCCGCCGGACAGCACGCCGGCGCGGCTGGCCAAGCGGGGCTTGAGATCGGGGAACAGGGCCAGCACGGCGTCCGTGTCCGGTCCGTCACGTCCGTTGCGGGCGCGCGCGCCGACGGCGAAATTCTCCTGCACGGTGAGTTGGGCGAAGACGTTGTCGCGCTGCGGCACATACCCCATGCCGGCGCGCGCGGCGACCCAGGAGGGCGCCCCGGTCAGGTCGGTCCCGGCGCAGACGATGCGCCCCGCGAACGGCGCGATGGCGCAGGCCATCGCCTTCATGGCGGTGGACTTCCCGGCGCCGTTGGTGCCGAGAAGGGCAACGATCTCGCCGGCGCGCAGGGCCAGCGACAGGTCGTGCACGATGGGCGCGCGGGCGGAATACCCGGCGCACAGCCCCTCGACGCACAGCAGCGCCGCGCCAGGATTGTCCGTGCCGGGCGCGCTTGCGTCAGGCATAGGCGGTTCCGAGAAAGGCGTCCTGCACCAGCGGGTCGCCGCACACCGCCTCCGGCGTCCCGCGGCTCAGCACGCCGCCCTGCGCCAGCGCCACGATGCCGTCGCAATGGCGCGCGACGAAGGTGATGTCGTGCTCGACGATGACGACGCCGACGCCCTGCGTGCGCAGCCGGCCCAGCATGGCGGACAGCACCTCGAGCAGCGCCGGCGCCACACCGGCGCAGGGCTCGTCGAGCAGCAGCACGCGGGGGGCCGCCATCAGCGCGCGGGCGATGTCGAGCAGCTTGTGCTGGCCGCCGGACAGCTCGCCGGCCGGGCGGTCGGCATGGCCGGCGAGGCCGATGTCGCGCAGCAGCCCCTCGGCCCGCGCCGCCGCCTCCGCGGTATCGGCCGTGGCGCGCGGGCGGACGGAGAGCGCGCCGCCAAGCCAGCCCGCGGGCCGCGCCGGGCTGGCCACCAGCAGGTTCTCGCGCACGGTCAGCCGGCGGAACGGGCGCGGAATCTGGAAGGTGCGCACCAGTCCGCGCGCCACGCGCCGGTGGGCCGGCAGATGGTCGATGCGCGCCCCGTCCAGTTCGATGGTGCCGGCATCCGGGCGCACCTGCCCGCCGAGCAGTGCGAGGAGCGTCGATTTGCCCGCCCCGTTCGGACCGATCATGCCGACGGCGCCGCCGGGCGCGACCTCGAACGACACGGCGCTGACCGCCACGGCCTCGCCGAAGCGCCGCGTCAGCCCGCCTACGCGCAGCAATGGTCGTTCCATGCCGAAAATCCACCGATGTTGCGGCCCGTTGCCCATACATCTACCTTCGTGGTCTCGTCCAATCCGAGGAAACCGTAATGATCCGCGCCTTCGCCCGACTGCTCGCGCTCCTGTCCGCCGTGATGGTCAGTCTGCCGGCGATGGCGGCGAGCTGTCCGGTCAAGATCGGCTCGGTCATGCCGCTGACCGGGCCGCTCGCCCCGGTGGTGGCCGGCATGCTGAAATCGGCCCAGCTCGCGGTGAACCAGCTCAACGCCGCCGGCGGCGTGCTCGGCTGCAAGCTCGACCTGGTGGTGCGCGACAGCCAGGCGCAGCCCTCGCTGGCGGTGGACGCCGCCCACCAGCTCATCGACCTCGAGGGCGTGCGGGTCATCGTCGGCGAGGTGACCAGCGGCGGCACCGCCGCGGTGCTCAACTCGGTCACCGTGCCCGCCCATGTGCCGCTGATCTCGCCGACCGCGTCGGCGCCCTCCTTCTCCGATATCGGCCGCAGCACCGGGCTGTTCTTCCGCACCAATGCGTCGGACGCGCTGCAGGGCGTGGCGGCTGCCAGCCAGGCCATCGCGGGCAAGAGCGGCACCGTGGCGGTCCTCGCCGTCAACAACGATTGGGGGCAGAATCTTTCAAGGGTTTTCAAGGAAGCCTACGAAAAGCTCGGCGGGCACATCACCCGGATCGTGCTCTACAATCCGGGCCAGTCCTCCTATCGCGCCGAAATCTCGGCGGCGATGCAGGGTGCCCCCCACACGCTCTACCTGATCGGCTATGCCACCGAAGGCGCGCAGCTCGCGCGCGACTGGATCAGCCAGGGCGGGACGCAGAACTTCCTGTTCGCCCACAACATGAACGATGCCGCCTTCGTCAAGGCGGTCGGCGCCAAATACCTTCAGCACGCGGTGTGGCTGACGCCGGGCAGCGTCCAGACCCCCTCGCTCGACAATTTCCGCGCCGCCTACACCGCCATGACCAAGCAGCCCGCCGAAGGGCCGGGGCGGGCCTCCACCTATGACGCCGTGGTGCTCGCCGCCCTCGCCATCGAGGCGGCCAAATCCGCCACGGACGGGCCGGCAATCGCCGCCGGGTTTCGCCGCGTGACCGACGCCGCCGGGGTGCGGATCGATGCCGGCGAGGCCGGCTTCAAGACCGCGCTCGCGGCGCTGGCCAAGGGGCAGAGCGTGAACTACATCGGCGCCACGGGCCCGCTGCAATTCGACGCCAGCGGCGACATCGCCGTGCCCTTCGTCGCCTGGACCCTGGATGCGCAGGGCGCGCTGCACGTGAGCGGGCACATGTCGGTCGAGGACGTCCAGACCCTGCGCACCCGCCTCTTCGCGAAGTAGGCGAGCCGCCGGCCGGCCCGTCGCGGGCCGGGGAACTGGCACCCGCACGGGATCGCCGCGCGGTCCCATGCGAGCCGGTGCGGCCCTAGGCGGCCGCGTCGGCGGCGACATGGCCGGCCGCCTGCCAGGGGCTCGGCGTGCTCTGGGCCAGTTCGAGGAAGTCCGGCACGTCGCTTGCGGGCATCGGCCGGGCCAGCAGGAAGCCCTGCACCTCCGTGCACCCCTGGCGCTGCAGCATGGCAAGCTGCTGCTCGGTCTCCACCCCCTCGGCCGTGACGTCGAGGTCGAGCCGGCTGCTCATCGCCAGCACCGCCTCCATGATGGCCTGGGTGCCCGCGTCGGTCTGCTGGGCCTGCACGAAGGCCTTGTCGATCTTGATCTTGTCGAACGGGAAGCGGCGCAGATAGCTGAGGCTGGAATAGCCGGTGCCGAAATCATCCAGCGCGATGCGCACGCCCTGCGCCTTGAGCGCGCGCAAGGTCGCCAGGGCCTGCTGCTCGTTGCTGATCAGCACGCCTTCGGTGACCTCGATCTCCAGCCTGTGGCTCGGCAGCCCGGTGCGGCGCAGCACCTCGGCCACCAGGTTCGGCAGCGCATCGTCGCGGAACTGCATGGGCGAGACATTGACCGCGACATGCGCCTCCGACTGCCAGGTGGCGGCCAGCGAGCAGGCGCGCTCCAGCACGGCGCGCCCGAGCGGGACGATCAGGCCGCATTCCTCGGCGACCGGAATGAACACGCTGGGCGGCACGAAGCCGCGCGTCGGATCGTTCCAGCGGACCAGCGCCTCGAACCCGCAAACCTCGAGGCTGTCGCAGGCGAATTGCGGCTGCATGAAGACCTCGATCCGCCCGGCCTCCAGCGCCTGGCGCATATCCTGCTCGAGCGACCGGCGCTCCTGCAGGAAGCTGTCCATCCAGGTCTCGAACAGGCGGAGCACCCCGCGGCCATCGGCCTTGGCGCGATACAGCGCGGTGTCGGCGTTGCGCATCAGCGTGCGCCCGTCCAGCCCGTCCTTCGGATAGGTGGCGACGCCGATGCTGGTGGCCATGTTGATGCGGTAGCCATCGACGTTCATCGGCTCGGCCGAGGTGTCCAGCACGCGCTGGGCGAGGTGCCGGGCGGCATCGGGCTGGTCCTCGCCGATCTGCAGGATGACGAACTCGTCGCCCCCGATGCGCGCGATCAGGTCGGTCGGCCGCACCACCATGCGCAGCCATTGCGCGAAGCGCACCAGCAGCAGGTCGCCGGCGTCGTGGCCCAGCGTGTCGTTGACGTTCTTGAACCCGTCGAGATCGAGACACAGCAGCGCGAAGGCGGTGCCGTTGCGCGCCGCCTGATCGACGGCGGCGGTCAGGTGTTCGTTCAGCAGCAGCCGGTTGGGCAGGCCGGTGAGCGAGTCGTGCTCGGCGAGGTGGCGGATGCGGGCCTCGGCGAGCTTGCGGTCGGTGACATCCGTGTAGGTCAGCACCGAGCCGCCGGAGGCGATCGGATTGCGGTGCACTTCGAGGATCTTGCCGTCGCTGCGGGTGCTCTCGAAGGCGGTGGCTGCCTCCGGCTGGTCGGGATCCTCCGGCGGAATGCGCAGTACGGAGCGGTCGACGCCGCGCGCGCCACGCGCCGTCAGAACCTCGGCCGGCAGGTCCAGCAGGTCCACCGCGCGGCGATTGACGACCGGCATGCGGCCCTCGGCATCGAACATGATGATGCCCTGGCTGACGCTCTCCATGGTGACCTTCAGCGCCCGGCGAGAGCGGATGCTGCGGCGGCGCTGGTTGATCCAGAACATGCCGAGCAGCAGCACGATCGCCGTGGTGGTCAGCCCGGTGATGACGGCGTGGCGCCGCGACTCCCAGTATTTCGCATAGACATCGGCCTGGTCGAGGCCGACCAGCACCACGAGCGGATAATCCTGCAGGCGGCGGAAGCTGACGATGCGCGAGGCACCATCGGCCGAACGGATCGACAGCGTTCCCGCCAGCTGGCCATGGATGGCCTTTAGAAGCTGAGGGTTCCTCAACTTCCCGCCGACGCGCCCGCCGATCAGCGGACCACGGGCGCGGATGATGCCATCGGTCCCCGCGAGCATGATGAAGCCGCGGCCGATATCGAGCTTCTCATAGAAGCGCGAGAGCTCGTCGGCACTCAGCGAGACCTGCACGATGCCGGCGAAGCTGCCGTCGCGGTTCAGCATCTTGCGGGTGAACTGCACCGCCGCCTTGTGAGTGGCGCGGCCGATCACCGGCACGCTGATGTAGAGATCGTCCTTGGTGGGATCGAGCTGGGCGCGGAAATGCGGGCGGTCGGAAATGTTCATCGACGGCGGCGGCGGAACCAGGGTCGACTCGCGGGTCATGCCGTTGGCGTCCACGCGACCGATGAAGAAGGCGAACTTGTCCGCCTTGGCGCGGCTGGCGACCCATTTGGCGACGTTGAACGTGGCCGGGTTCTCGGCATAGGCGGCGCGCGCGCCGAGCAGGATTTCATCGATGCCCGAGACGATGCGGTCGGTGTTCTCGTCGAAGGCGCGGGCGAGATTGGTGGTGGTGTCCACCGCCGCCTGCTTGGCGTCGCGGCGCTGCTGGGTCAGCGGCAGCAGCAGGCTGAACCAGACCAGCACGACGCAGACCAGCATGGCGCCGTATTCCGGCAGCACCATCAGCGTGTCGCGGTCGTGCGTTCGCGCCTTCACCCGGCTGCCGAGTGCCGCGATCCATGCCGCCGCCCGTCGCCACAGGCCCCTGGGCCGCGCGGGCTGTTGGGCAAAAGGCCAACCAGGATGGGCAGTTTTCTGGGTGAGGGACATGGCGGCTCATTTCGGTCGACTTTCGGTAACCTGAGCCGCGAATGATAAGATCGTCTTAATAAACCTCCGGCATATCAGGAGCCGTGCGCCATTTTCGCGACGGCCAGGGATTGATGCAGCCTTAACCTGGCGGGCGGATCATGGTGGCCGTGGGCTCCGCCGGCAGGCGCCGGCGCGCCGCACGGGCCGTGCGCGACGCACGAGCCTGAAGGTTGGGAGCATGGTCTGATGCAGGAGCGTGGCCGGATCGATCGACGCGCAGCGTCCGGACAGACGACATCCGTGCCGGCGGCGCGGGCGGAGCTGCTGGCGATGCTGGACGAGGCGCGCGATCTGGCGTTCCTCGGCGATCTGCAGGCCGCCCGGGTGTTCTGCGCGGAGGCGATGTTCCGCCATCAGCCCCTGCTGGCCGGTGACCCGATGCTGCTGGCGCAGCTGAACGCGGCGCTCATCCATGCCAGGGGCTTCCAGCTGCTCGGCCGGCTGATCGCCGCCATCGATGGCCGGACGATGCGCATCGTCCTCGCCGCCGAGGGCGATGCCGGCGCGCCCACCACCCGCGTTGATGCCGACGGCATCGTGCACGTGACCGTCACCGAGGCCATGCTGGCGCAGGAAGCCGCCGTCGCGCGCTGGAGCGAGGAGCTGGCCGGCCTGATCTGGCCGGCATCGAGCCGGTCAGCGGCGTAGCGCCCGATCGGCGCGGGAGGAATCGCGCGCCGCGCGGTCTTATCCCAGCAGCGGGCGGCGCTCCACGATGGCCACGCGCAGGCTGGCGATGCGGGTCACGAAGGCGCGGTGCAGCTCATGCGCCCGCGTCACGTCGATCGCCTCGAAATGCAGCGCCGCACCCGGCCGCATCTGCGCCAGCCGGCCGATATCGCCGCTGATCAGGGTCGCGATCTTGGGGTAGCCCCCGGGCGGCTGCGCGTCGCGCAGCAGCACGATGGGCGCGCCGCTGCCGGGCACCTGGATGCAGCCCGGCACCAGCCCGTCGGAAATGATG
>JAGXAV010000055.1 GCA_018971455.1 Rhodospirillales bacterium | reverse complement strand
TCCTTGGACGCAAATTTTGGAACAAACTATGAACACTAAAGACGCGCGAAGGCTTCGTCGCAAGCGGATTCTAAGCCAATTTTCCTATTTCTTTTTGCCAACTTTCCTATCACACTGTGTTCACGCAGCTAGGTGTGAAGCTCCCAGGCCAACGCCTTGATCCGCAACGCGACAGGTCTGACGCCATGAAGCATGACGATATCTGGCGCGCGCTCGACACGCTCGCCGCCGAGCACGGGCTTTCCCCCTCGGGCCTGGCCAAGCGGGCCGGGCTCGACGCGACGACCTTCAACCCCTCCAAGCGCCGCATGCCGGATGGGCGGGCGCGCTGGCCGGGGACGGAGAGCCTTGCCAAGGTGCTGGAGGCGACGGGGGCCTCGCTCGAGGCGTTCAGCGCGCTGGTGACCGGGGCGCGGGCGCTGCCGGGCGGCGGGCGGGCGGCGGCGGTGGCCAGCCGGCGGATTCCGCTGATCGGGCTCGCCCAGGCCGGCGGCGAGGGATTCTTCGACGATGGCGGCTATCCGGTGGGTGGCAGCTGGGACGAGGTGGGGCTGCCCGAGATCGCCGACCCCAATGCCTATGCGCTGGAGATCAGCGGCGATTCGATGGAGCCGGTGTTCCGCGACGGTGACACGGTGATCGTCTCGCCGGCCGCCCCGATCCGCCGCGGCGACCGCGTGGTGGTGCGCACCGCGGCGGGCGAGGTGATGGCCAAGCAGCTGGCGCGGCGTTCGGCGCGCCGGGTCGAGGTGCGCAGCCTCAACCCCGCCCACCCCGATTACAGCTTCGATCTCGCCGAGCTGGCATGGATGCACCGGATCGTGTGGGCCAGCCAGTAGGGGGGCGGCGGCGATTGACGAAATACGGGCGAGGGGAGGCATACTCCGGCCCGGTCGCCGGGGCACGCGGCGGCCGGTACGCGCGAACGGGAGCACGTAAACTTGGGGCCCGTGAATCGGGACGCGTGAAAGCGGCAGGCGATGACATCCAGGATGATCCGCGAATGACCCGCCGGCACGATGCCGCCCTGATGAACCCGCCCGTTGCGGACCGCGCGGGCCGGGCCGGGCGCGCGCGGGCGCCGCATGAGCGCATTCTCAATGTCGCCCGGGAATTGTTCTGCCGCGAGGGCATTCACGCCGTCGGCATCGACCGCATCCTCGCCGAGGCCGGCGCCTCGAAGATGACGCTGTATTCGCGCTACGGCTCGAAGGAGGCGCTGCTGCACGAGGCGCTGCGCCAGGAGGGGGCGGCCTGGCGGACGAGCTTCTTTGCCGCGGTGATCGCCGCCGGCGCGGACGCGCCGGCCCGGCTGCGCGGTGTGATCGCGGCGCTGGATGCCTGGTACCGGGGGGGCCGTTTCTATGGCTGCGCCTTCATCAACGCGGTCGGCGAGCATGCCAAGGGCGAGCCGCATCTGCGCGCGCTGGCCGGCGAGCATCACCGCGACATCCTCGATTTCCTGGGCGGGCTGGCGGCCGAGGCGGGCTATGGCGATCCGGCGATGGTGGCGCGACAGATCCTGCTGCTGATGGATGGCGTGACCGCGGCGCTGATGGTGACCGGCGATGAGAGCGTGCTCGCGGTAGGCGCGCGCAACCTCGACGCGGTGCTGGCGCAGCGATAGCGCCGGGAACATCCGGTCGGGTCGTGCTCTGACCGTCCACGGAAGCTAGAGCGTGATGGGGCCCTCGGGCTCTTCCAGCTCGGTGCTGAGGCGGCGCAGTTCGGTGGTGTGGGGGTGGCTGGTCCGGCCGGCGCGCAGCGCCTCGGCGCTCAGCGTCTCGACCAGTTCGCCGCCCTGCATGACGCCGATCTGGCCGCAGAGATGGGCGACCACGGCGAGGTTGTGGCTGACCAGCACGTAGGTCAGGCCGCGCCGCTCCTGCAGATCGGCGAGCAGGTTCAGCACCTCGGCCTGCACCGACACGTCGAGCGCGCTGGTCGGTTCGTCGAGCAGCAGCACATCCGGCTCGCTCATCAGCGCGCGCGCGATGGCGACGCGCTGGCGCTGGCCGCCGGAGAGCTGGTGAGGGTAGCGGAAGCGCGCCTCGGGCGGCAGCGCCACCTCGGCCAGCCCGCGCAGGATGCGGCCCTCGGCATCGCCCATGCCGTGCACGATGAGCGGTTCGCTGAGCGCGCGGTCAACCGTCTGGCGCGGGTGCAGCGAGCCGTAGGGGTCCTGGAAGACCATCTGCACGCGGCGGAAGAAATCGCGCCCGCGCCGCGGGGCGAGGGCCTGGCCGTCGATCGCCATGCGCCCGGTCCAGTCGTCATTGAGGCCGGAGAGTGCGCGCAGGACGGTCGATTTGCCCGAGCCGCTTTCGCCGACGATGCCGAAGCTGGCGCCGCGCGCGACCGCGAAGGAGATGCCGCGCACCGCCTCGACGCGCCCGAAGCGCACGCGCAGGTCGACGACGTCGATCATGCCGACCACGCGGCGTCGCGCACCAGAACCTTCAGGCGCGGCTGCGGGTGGGAGAGGGCGGGCAGGCAGTCGAGCAGGCCCCGCGTGTAGGGGTGGGTGGCGCGGGTGAGGTCGCCGGCGCGCAATTCCTCGACGATGCGCCCGGCGTACATCACCGCGACGCGGTCGCAGAAATGCGAGACCAGCGGCAGGTCGTGGCTGATCAGGATCAGCGCCATGCCGCGCCGCGCCACGAGGTCTTCCATGAGGCGGAGGATTTCGGCCTGCACGGTGGCGTCGAGTGCGCTGGTGGGTTCGTCGGCGATCAGCAATTCGGGGTCGGGTGCCAGCATCATGGCGATCATGACGCGCTGGCCCATGCCGCCCGAGAGTTCGTGCGGATAGGCCTGGGCGACGCGCGCGGGGTCGCGGATCTGCACCTGGGCGAGCAGATCCATTGCCGCGTCCCGCGCCTGGCGGGCGCTGCCCTTGTGATGGGCGCGCCACGCCTCGGCGATCTGTCCGCCCGCCGTCATCACCGGATTGAGCGAGTATTTCGGGTCCTGCATGATGAGGCCCGCGCGCTTGCCGCGAATGGCCCGCATGGCGCGCTCATTGGCCGCCAGGATGTCGATGCCGTCGAAGCTCAGCCGGTCGGCGGCGAGGGTGGCGTTGCCCGGCAGCAGCTTGAGGATCGAGCGCGCGGTGAGCGATTTGCCGGACCCCGATTCGCCCACGATGCCGAGTTTCTCGGCGCCGAGGCTGATCGAGACCCCGCGCACGGCGGCACTCGGCCCGCGCGGGGTGGGGAAGGTGACGCGCAGATTGGCGATGTCGACCAGCATCGCGGGCTCAGCGCTGCTTGGGGTCGAGCACGTCGCGCAGCCCGTCGCCCAGCAGGTTGAAGGCCAGCGAGGCGACGAAGATGGCCATGCCGGGCATCAGCGGCACCCACCATTGCTGGAGCATGTAGTCGCGGGCGGTCGCGATCATCGCGCCCCATTCCGGTGAGGGGGGCTGGGCCCCCATGCCGAGGAAGCCCAGGGCCGCGGCGGTGAGGATGATCGAGCTCATGTCGAGCGTGACGCGAACGATCAGGCTGCCCAGGCAGAGCGGGGCGACGTGGCGCAGGATGATGCGCGGGGTGGTGGCGCCGGTCAGCCGGATCGCGGCGATGAAATCGGTGCCGCGGATGGTCAGCGTCTCGGCGCGCGCGAGGCGGGCATAGGGGGGCCAGGCGGTCAGCGCGATGGCGAAGATGGCGCTCGAAATGCCGGGATGGATGGCGGCGACGAAGGCCAGGGCGAGGATCAGCCGCGGGAAGGCGAGGAAGATGTCGGTCACGCGCATCATCACGCGGTCCGTCATGCCGCCGAGATAGCCGGCGATGGTGCCGACGGCGAGGCCGACCGGCGCCACCATCAGCACCACGGCGACCACCATGCCGAGCGTGATGCGCCCGCCGAAGAGCAGGCGCGAATAGACGTCCCGCCCCAGCTCGTCCGTGCCCAGCCAGTGGGCGGCCGATGGCGTCGCCAGGCGATTGGTGAGTTCCTGCGCGTCCGGGTTGTGGGTGGCGAGCAGGGGGGCCGCGAGGGCGGCGGCGATCAGCAGGATGATGGTGACCAGCCCGGTCATCGCCACGCCGTTGGCCCGGAAGTCGCGCCAGATGCGGTAGCGCCGTCCCCAGGCGGCCTGGGCGCGCGAGGCCGGGGTGTCGGTCAGCAGCCAGGCCCGCAGGCCGGGCAGGGTTGTGGTGGTGCTCATCGCACGCGCGGGTCCATCAGCGTGTAGGCGGCATCGGCCAGCAGGTTCAGCAGCAGGTAGGAAATGCCGATGACCAGCGTGGCGCCGAGCACCGCGTTCATGTCGGCGTTGAGCAGGGAGACGGTGAGGTACTGGCCGATGCCGGGCCAGGAGAACACCGTCTCGGTGACGACGGCACCTTCGAGCAGGCCGGCGAAGGTCAGTGCCAGCACGGTGACGAGGCGGACGGAGATGTTGCCGAAGGCGTGCCGCCAGACCACGCGCGCGGCCGAGAGCCCCTTGGCGCGGGCGGTGATGACGTATTCGCCGGCCAGCGCATCGAGCATGAAGGCGCGGGTCATGCGGGTGATGTAGGCCATGCTGAAATAGGCCAGCACGCCGGCCGGCTGGGCGAGGTGGGCGAGCGCGTCGTGGAACGCGTCCCAGTCACCGGCCAGCAGGGTATCGATGGTGAGCAGGCCGGTGACCGGCGGGATGGTGCCGGCGAAGATGACATCCTCGCGCCCGGTGCCCGGCGCCCAGCCGAGCTTGACGTAGAAGATGACGAGGCAAAGCAGGCCGAGCAGGAAGATCGGCACCGACTGGCCGGCGAGGCAGAAGACGCGCACCACCGTGTCGATGCGGCTGCCCTGGCGGGTGGCGGCCAGCACGCCGAGGGGAATGCCGATGACGGTGGCGACGAAGATGGCGACGATCGCCAGTTCCAGCGTCGCCGGAAAGAACTGCTTGATGTCGTGCACGACGCTGTGGCTGGTCATGACCGAGCGGCCGAGATCGCCGTGCAGCAGATGGTTCAGATAGATGCCGAACTGCACCAGCAGCGGCCGGTCCAGCCCGAGCTCGAGACGCACGCGGGCCATCACGTCGGGCGGCGCATGGTCGCCGACGATGGCGATCACCGGGTCGATGGGCATGACCCGGCCGATCAGGAAGGTGACCAGCACCAGGCCGAAGAGCGTGATGGGGACGCTCGCGGCGGCTGCCGCGAGCGCCTTCAGGCGATGCCTCATGCCGGCGGCCGCGCCATGCGGTCGCCGGTGGAGGGAGAAAAAGCCGCGCCGTCGGCGGAACCGGCGCGCGCAACCCTGGGCCATGCAAGCAAGGTCATGGCGGCGTGGATCAGGCCTTCTTGATTTCGGCGTATTTCGTGTAGTCCGGCAGCGGGCCGATGACGAAGCCGCTGACGCCCTTGCCGAGCTCGGCCGAGGAGATCTTCTGCAGCAGCATGGCGAACGGCGCCCGCTCCTGGGAGAGCTGCTGCATCTTGGTGTAGATCGCGACACGCTTGGCCGCATCGAGCTCCGCGGTGGCCTGGGTGACCATGTCGGTCAGTTCCTTGTCCACGAAGTGGCTGCGCCAGGCGAGGATCTTGAGCTTGGAATTGTCGCTGTCGTCCGGATTGGCGCAGAAGGCCTGGGCGTTGGAGTTGGGGTCGAAATAATCGGTGCCCCAGACCAGCATGGCGAGCTGGTGGGTGCGCGCGCGGGTCTTGGTGATGACCTGCTTCTGCTCGCCGGCGACCAGCGTCACCTTGATGCCGATGGCGGCGAGGTCGGCCTGTACCGCCTGGGCGATGTCGCCGTAGGGGGCCGCGGAAATGTAGTCCATGGTGCAGGCGAAGCCGTCCTTGAGGCCGGCTTCGGCCATCAGCGCCTTGGCCTTGGCGACGTCCTTGTGGAAGGGCTCGGTGGTCAGCGCGCCGGGCAGCCCCTTGGGCAGGAAGCTCTGCGAGACCACCCAGCTGTTGGGGGTGATGTTCTTGGCGATGGCGTCATAGTCGATCGCCCACTTGATCGCCTGGATGACCTGCGGCTTGGCCAGTTCCGGCATGGTCTGATTCATGGCGATGTACATCGACGAGCCTTGCGGGCTCTGCGTGATGTGAAAGTTCTTGTCGGCGGCGACGGTCTTGATCTGGTCCGGCGTCAGGTCGCGCACGATGTCGGCATCGCCCTTCTGCAGCAGCAGAAGCTGGGCCGAGGGATCCTTGACGTGCCGGATGACGATGCGCGGCGTGTTGACGTGGATTCCCGAATGCGGGTTGGGGGTCATGTTGATGTGGTCGGAGGCCGCCCAGGAGACCATCTGGTAGGGGCCGGCGCCGGCGGTATTCGTCTTGAGCCAGCCATTGCCCATGTCGCCGGCGGCCTCGTGCTTCACCGCCGTCGCCTTCTCGACGATCGAGCCGACATTGGCGGTGAGGCAGAACAGCACGAAGCTGGTGGCCTGCGGGGCCGGCAGCTTCAGCACCAGCGTGTGCGGCCCGGTGGCGTGGATCAGGCTGTCCACGTTGTCCTTGGTGAAGCCGAACTGGGTGATGATGAAGCCGGGCGTCTTGTTGAGCTTGACGACGCGCTGCAGCGAATAGGCGGCGTCCTCGGCGGTGACGGCCTTGCCGGAGGGGAAGCGCGCATTGGTCTTGAGCTGGAAGGTGAAGGTGGTGCCGTCCGGGCTGACGGTCCAGGACTTGGCGAGATCGCCGGCGATCTTGGTGTTGTCGTGCGGATCGGGCGCGACGAGGCGGCGATAGACGTTGGCGTCGACCTCGTTGTTGCTGAACTCGTAGGCCTCGGCGGGATCGAAGCTGATGATGTCGTCGATCTGCTTGGCCATGACGGCGACACCCCTGGGTGTCTTGGCCTCGGCGGCCCCGGCGAAGCCGATGGTGGCGAGCGGGGTGGCTGCGGTGGCGGCGAGGAGGTGGCGGCGGGTCAACATCGGAAGGGTCTCCCAAAGCGGAGCCGGCACCTTAGCGGCGCAGGGCCATGGGGGGGAAGGCCGCTTGTGAAGGAAAGGTGACGCCGTGCGCCGGCCGCGGCGCCGTCAGGCCGCGGTGTCGATGTCTTCCAGGGTGAACTGGTCGGCCTCCTCGTCGTAGCCGAACAGCTCGGCGTAGCGGCCCCAGCCGATGACGGCGCGCAGCGTCTCCTCGGCGTAGTCGGGCGACATGTGGTCTTCCAGCTCGTCGCGAAAGCGCACCGCCGAGGCGCGGTGGTTCCACCGCTCGTCCAGCGTGCGGCGGATGGCGCCGGCCAGCGGCACATGAGCGCGCAGCGTCTCGGCGAACAGCACCTTGCGGGTGTCGGTGTCGGCGCTGGCAAACTGCCGGCCGGCCGCCGAGAGGCGGATGTCGCCCTCCTCCAGCTCGCCGAAATGCAGCGTCTGCAGCACCTCGCCGAGGGGCAGCAGCTCGTCGGCCTCCATCTGCAGCGAGGCGGCCAGCGCGGGCAGGTCGGCCTTGCCGTCGTAGGGCGGGGCGGCGAGCGCCTCGATCAGGCCGGAGAGCAGGTTGGTGCCGATCGGGTGCAGCGTGGTGGCGAAGCCGGAGCGGTCGGCCGGCGTCTGCTGGCTGGGGGCGGCACGGGCCGGGCGGCGGGTCATCAGCGCGTAGATGTCGTCCACCAGCTGGCGGAATGCCGGGTCGAGGCGGTTGCGCGGGTGGGCGAAGGGCACCCGCAGGTCGCTCGCCACCCGGCCGGGATTGGACGAGAACACCAGGATGCGGTCGCACATCAGCACGGCCTCCTCGATGTTGTGAGTGACCATCAGCACCGACTTGACCGGCAGCTTGCGCTCCATCCACAGGTCGATGAGGTCGGTGCGCAGGGTTTCGGCGGTGAGCACGTCGAGCGCGCTGAACGGCTCGTCCATCAGCAGCAGGTCGGGATGGACCACGAGCGCGCGCGCCAGGCCGACGCGCTGGCGCATGCCGCCGGAGAGCTCCTTGGGGTAGGCGCTCTCGAAGCCGCCGAGGCCGATCAGGTCGATCGCGACCTCCGTGCGGCTGGCCCGCTCGGCACGCGCCACGCCGAGCGCCTCGAGCCCGAGTTCGACGTTCTCCTCGACGGTGAGCCAGGGGAACAGGGCGAAGCTCTGGAACACCATGGCGATGCCGCTGGCCGGGCCGTCAACCTTGGCGCCGCGCCAGATGACCTCGCCGGCCGTCGGTTTGAGCAGGCCGGACACGATGCGCAGCAGGGTGGATTTGCCGGAGCCGGAGCGGCCGAGCAGGCCGACGATCTCGCCACCCTGCAGTGCCAGGTTGACGTCGTCGAGCACCACCAGATCGGCGCTGCTGTCCTTGTGGTACGCCTGCCGGCAACCGCGGACCTCGAGCAATGGCGTGGCCTGCATCGTGGCGTCTCCCTCAACCCAGGGTGGTGCGGCGGCTGGCATAGGCGTAGAGCGGCCGCCAGACCAGCCGGTTGGTGGCGAGCACGTAGAGCGACATCACCACCACGCCAAGCACCACCTGATGGAAGCGGCCAGCATCGGTTGCCTGGGCGATATAGGCGCCCAGGCCGTGGGCGGCGAGCCGCGTGTCGCCCCAGGAGGCGACCTCCGAGACGATGGCGGCGTTCCACGAGCCGCCCGAGGCGGTGATCGCGCCGGTGACGAAGAACGGCAGGATGCCGGGCAGGATGACGCGGCGCCACCACAGCAGGCTGCCGACGCGGAAATTGGCCGCCGCCTCCAGCAGGTCGCCTGGAAAGGCGGCGGCGCCGGCGATGACATTGAACAGGATGTACCACTGCGTGCCGAGCACCATCAGCGGCGTCAGCCATAT
>JAGXAV010000654.1 GCA_018971455.1 Rhodospirillales bacterium | reverse complement strand
CTGCTGCTGGTCGAACGCGGCGAGGTGCCAGCCGGCATCGTCTATTCGACCGACGCCGCGATCGCCTCGGGCGTGGCCATCGCCGGCACCTTCCCGGCCGACACCCATCCGCCCATCCTCTATCCCTTCGCCGTCACGCGGGCCGGCGACAGCAAGGCGGCCCGCGCCTTCCTCGGCTTCCTGGCCGGCCCCGAGGCCCGCGCCATCTTCGTCAGGCGCGGCTTCACCATTCCCTAGGGTGCTTGCTAGCTGCTGCCGATGAGGATTCCGGTGGCGAAGACCAGCGCGCCGCCGAAGCCCACCTGCATCGCCGCCGAGAGCGGCGAGGTGTCCATGTATTTCCAACGGATCCAGCTGATCACGGCAAGCTCGGCAATCACCACGATCATGGCGATGATCGTCGCCGTGAGGAAACCCGGGATCAGGAAGGGCAGGGTGTGGCCGATGCCGCCGAGCGTCGTCATCACCCCGCAGATGCCGCCGCGGATCCACGGCGCGCCGCGCCCGGTGAGGCTGCCATTGTCCGACAGCGCCTCGGCGAAGCCCATCGAGATGCCGGCGCCGATCGAGGCCGCCATGCCGACGAGGAAGGCGTCCCAGGACCGTCCGGTGGCGAAGGCGGCGGCGAAAACCGGCGCGAGGGTAGACACCGACCCGTCCATCAATCCGGCAAGCCCCGGCTGGATGACGCGCAGCACGAACATGCGCCGCGCCGCCTCGTCTTCCTGGTGCAGCACCTCCTCGGGGAGGTTCTCCTCGCGCAGCCGCTCGGCGGTGTGCTCATGCGCCTCCTCCGCCTCGGCAAGGTCGCCCAGCAGCTTGCGGATCGAGGCATCGGTGCTGCGGCCGGCGGCGCGGCGGTAGAAGCGCGCGGTCTCCAGCTCCATCAACTCGGCCTGGCCGCGCACCGCATCGAGGCGCAGGGGCTGCAACTGCCAGACCGGCTTGCGGGTGACGAAGCCGCGCACGTCCTGGCGGCGGATGAGCGGAATATGCTCTCCGAACTTCTCCCGGTAGAGATCGATGAGACGCCGGCGATGCTCGCCCTCCTCGGCGGCCATTTCGACGAAGATCCTGGCGCTGGCGGGATAGTCGCCACGCAGACCCTCGGCAAAATCGGCGTAGATGCGACCGTCCTCCTCCTCGCTGCCGATGGCCAGTGCCAGGATCTCCCGCTCGCTCAGCTCGTCGAAATTGCGCATCGCGTCACCTCGGATCTGCTTTGGGTCCCGGCGCGAATATGACAAGCGCCGGCGCAACGATCAAGACGACCTCGTAACAATGAGAATGCCTCGCAGTTGAAGCCTCACACCTCCGGCGCATAGGCCGCGTGGGACAGTCCCGTCGGCCGTCCGGCCACCACATCGGCCAGCAGCCGCGCGCTGCCCGCCGCCAGGGTGAAGCCGAGCGAGCCATGCCCGGTATTGAGCAGCAGATTGTCCACGCGCGTCCGCCCGATGCGGGGCAGATCATTCGGCGTCGCCGGTCGCAGCCCGGCCCAGGGCTGCACATCGTCCAGCACGCAGAGCCCGGGAAAGGTCGCCTCCAGCGTCCCCGTCAGCTCGCCGATCCGCCCTGGCCGCAGGATCGCGCCGGCATTGTCGATCTCGGCAAACCCGGCCACCCGCATCGCGCCGCCCAGCGGGGCATAGACCGTCTTGCGCGCGATGTCGGGGATGCTGCGCACGGGCGC
>JAGXAV010000054.1 GCA_018971455.1 Rhodospirillales bacterium | reverse complement strand
GGCGAACGGGAACACGCCTGCCAGCGCCAGGCTGCCGGCCCACATCGTCACGTAGGTGATCGGGATCTTCCGCCACAGCCCGCCCATCTTGCGCATGTCCTGCTCATCCGACATCGCATGGATCACCGAGCCGGCGGCGAGGAACAGCAGCGCCTTGAAGAACGCGTGCGTGAGAAGATGGAAGATCGAGGCCGGATAGGCCGCCACGCCCTCGCCCAGGAACATGTAGCCGAGCTGCGAACAGGTGGAATAGGCGATCACCCGCTTGATGTCGTTCTGCACGCAGCCGATGGTCGCCGCGAAGAGCGCCGTCGAGCCGCCGATGAAGGTGACGAAGGCGAGCGCGCCAGGCGCGTAATCCAGCACCGGCGAGAAGCGCGCCATCAGGAACACGCCGGCCGTCACCATCGTCGCGGCATGGATGAGGGCGGAGACCGGCGTCGGCCCCTCCATCGCATCCGGCAGCCACACATGCAGGCCGAGCTGGGCGGACTTGCCCATGGCGCCGATGAACAGCAGCACGCCGATCACCTCGTATGCGCGCCAGGTGCCGAACAGCGTGTAGGTATCGTGCTGGTGGGCACCGACGGCGGCGAAGATCACCGGGAACTCGACCGAGCCGAAGGTCATGAAGACCAGCGCGATGCCGACGGCGAAGCCGAGATCGCCCACGCGATTGACGATGAATGCCTTCATCGCCGCCGCACACGCGCTCGGCTTGTGGTACCAGTAGCCGATCAGCAGGTAGCTCGCCAGGCCCACGCCCTCCCAGCCGAAGAAAAGCTGGACGAGGTTGTTCGCCGTCACCAGCATCAGCATGGCGAAGCTGAACAGGCTCAGATAGCTGAAGAAGCGCCAGTTGGTCGCCTCATGGCTCATGTAGCCGACGCTGTAGATGTGGATCAGCGTGGCAACGCAGGTGACCATCGCCACCATCACCGCCGACAGCGTATCGTAGCGCAGCGCCCAGGAGACATGGAATCCGCCCACGCCGATCCAGTCGCCCAGGCCGACCACGCCGGCCGTGCCGCCGCCATAGACCAGGTCAACAAAGGCAACGACCCCGCAGACCGAGGCCAGCAGCATGCACAGGATGGTGACCGCCTGGGCCGCGCGGTCGCCGATCGCGCGGCCGAACAGGCCAGCCACGGCCGAGCCAAACAATGGGGCGAGGACAGCGACGGCGAACAGCATCGGCTCAGCCCTTCATCAACGTCACGTCCTCGACCTCGATCGAGCCGCGGTTGCGGAAATAGATCACCACGATGGCAAGCCCGATCGCCGCCTCCGCCGCGGCGACGGTCAGCACGAACATCGCCATCACCTGACCGACCAGATCGCCCAGGGCGGCGGAGAAGGCGACAAGATTGATGTTCACCGCGAGCAGGATGAGCTCGATCGACATCAGGATGACGATGACGTTCTTGCGGTTGAGAAAGATCCCGAAGATGCCCAGCACCAGCAGCAGGGCGCCGACAAACAGATAATGGAACAGCCCGACCGCCAGCATGTCAGTGGTGCCCCCCATGGCCGTGCCCGGCATGATCATGCCCCGCATGGGCATCGCCCGCGGGCTCGGGCTCGTCCACGAGCGGGCGCAGAATGCCGATCTCGCCCACCCCCGCGCCGCTGCGCACATCCACCATCACCAGCGTGTCGGCCGGCCCGCGGGCGACCTGCCGCGCGATGCTCTGCCGGCGAGATGCCCCCTTGTCGCGCAGGGTCAGCACGATGGCGCCGATCATCGCCACCAGCAGGATCAGCCCCGAGGCCTGGAACAGCAGGATGTAATCGGTATAGATCAGCCGCCCGAGCTGCGCCGTGTTGTGCAGCCCCGCCTGCGTCGGCGCGAAGCGCAGCGAAGTGGCCTCCGGCGCGAACCGCCAGCCGCCCAGCACCACCACCAGCTCGGCGAGCAGCACCACGCCGATCGTCGCCCCCACCGGCAGGTAGCGCTGGAACCCCTCGCGCAGCTGCGCGAAGTTGATGTCCAGCATCATCACGACGAACAGGAACAGCACCGCGACCGCGCCGACATAGACGATGACCAGGATCATCGCCAGGAACTCGGCGCCGGCCAGCAGGAACAGCGCCGCCGCATTGAAGAAGGCGAGAATGAGGAAAAGCACCGAGTGCACCGGGTTGCGCGCGCTCACCACCATCCCGGCCGATACCAGCAGGATGGCCGCAAACACATAGAAGGCGAGTGCGGCGATCATGCCGCCCGCCCCCGGTTGCGCGTCTGGTTCATGCCCTTCCCCCTCAACGATACGGCGCGTCGAGCTCGAGCCGGCGCGCCAGCTCCGGCTCCCAGCGATCGCCGTTCGCCAGCAGCCGGTCCTTGTTGTACAGCAACTCCTCGCGCGTCTCGGTGGCGAACTCGAAATTCGGCCCCTCGACGATCGCATCCACCGGGCAGGCTTCCTCGCACAACCCGCAATAGATGCATTTGGTCATGTCGATGTCGTAGCGTGTGGTCCGGCGCGACCCGTCCTCGCGCGGCTCGGCCTCGATGGTGATGGCCTGCGCCGGGCAGACCGCCTCGCACAGCTTACAGGCGATGCAGCGCTCCTCGCCGTTCGGATAGCGGCGCAGCGCGTGCTCGCCCTTGAAGCGCGGGCTGATCGGGCCCTTCTCGTACGGGTAGTTGATGGTCGCCTTGCGCTTGAAGATATACTTCAGCGTCAATGCCATGCCGCCGGCGAGTTCGCCGAGCAGCAGGCTGCGCGCCGTGCGGTCCAGGAACGCCATCGTCAAACCTCCTTGCGTGTGGCGCGATCAGGCGACATGCGGCAACCACCCCATGACCAGAAGAACGCCGGCCACAAGCACGAGATAGCCCAGCGACAGCGGCAGGAACACCTTCCAGCCGAGCCGCATCAACTGGTCGTAGCGATAGCGCGGAAATGTCGCGCGCACCCACAGGAAGCCGAACAGCACGACCATCACCTTGGCGATGAACCAGATCGGCCCCGGGATCCAGGTGAACGGCTCCAGCCCGAACGGCGCCAGCCAGCCCCCCAGGAACAGGATGGTGGTCATCGCGCTCATCAGGATCATGTTCGCGTATTCGCCGAGGAAGAACAGCGCGAAGCTCATGGCGCTGTATTCCACGAAAAAGCCGGCCACGATCTCGCTTTCCCCCTCGGGCAGATCGAAGGGCGAGCGGTTGGTCTCGGCCAGGGTCGAGATGAAGAACATGATGAACATCGGAAACAGCGGCACGCAGAACCATACGGTCCGCTGCGCCATCACGATGTCGTTGAGGTTGAGGCTGCCGACGCAGATCAGCACCGTCACCATGATGAAGCCCATGGAGACTTCGTAGGACACCATCTGCGCGGCGCTGCGCAGCGCGCCCAGGAAGGCGTATTTCGAATTGCTCGCCCAGCCGGCGATGATGACGCCGTAGACGCCGAGCGAGGAGATGGCGAAGAGATAGAGCACGCCGACATTGATGTTGGCGATCGCCCAGCCGTCATTCACCGGAATCACCGCCCAGGCGATCATCGCCAGGGCGAATGTCAGCATCGGCGCCATCAGGAACAGCAGGCGATTGGCGCCGGTCGGGATGATGGTTTCCTTCATCACCATCTTGATGGCGTCGGCGAATGGCTGGAACAGCCCGAACGGCCCGACGACATTGGGCCCGCGCCGCATCTGGATCGCCGCCAGCACCTTGCGCTCGGCATAGGTGAGGTAGGCCACCCCCATCAACAGCGGCACCAGCAGCGCCAGCGCCTCCGCCAGCGTGAGAATGACGACGCCCAGCGGCGTCTGCAGGAATGCGTGCATCGCCTACTCCGCCGCCAACGCCGCGGCGGGATGATGGGCCGCGGTGCATTCCGCCATGGTCGGGCTCGCGCGGCTGATCGGGTCGGTCTGATAATAATTGGCCACCGGGCTCACGAACGCCGCACTGCCCGGCGCGCCGCCGCCGGCCGGCCCCGTGAGATCGCCGCACCCGAAGCGGGGCAGGATATCGGGCCGGGCGAAGACCGGGTTGGCCTGCTCCAGCCGCGCCCGCAGCGCCGGCAGATCGTCATAGCCCAGCACCTTGCCGATGCTGCCGGCGAAGGCGCGGATGATGGTCCAGTCCTCGCGCGCATCGCCCGGCGGATAGACCGCAAGCGCGCCACGCTGCACCCGCCCCTCGGTGTTCACGTAGGTGCCCTGCTTTTCGGTGTAGGCCGCACCCGGCAGGATGACATCGGCCCGCGCGGCGCCGCGATCGCCATGATGCCCTTGATAGACGACGAAGGTGTCCGCACCGATCCGCGAGGTGTCGAACTCGTCCGCGCCCAGCAGCCACAGCACATCGACCCCGCCGCCCATCATGCCGGCAAGGTCCCGCCCGCCCGGCCCGGGCAGGAAGCCCAGATCGAGCGCGCCCACGCGCGATGCCGCGGTGTGCAGCACATTGAAGCCGTGCCACTCCGCGCCGAGCAGGCCGCATTCCGCCGCCAGCGCCCAGCAGGCCGCGAGCACCGCGGCGCCATCGGCCCTGGCCAGCGCCCCCTGCCCCACGATCATCATCGGCCGCTTCGCCGCCTTCAGCATGTCGCGCACCGCCGGCTCCGCCAGCGCCGCCGGCGAGTCGCCAAGCCAGGTCACCGGATAGGTGAGGTCGGCCGGCGTGCCGATCGCCGCCACCGGGAAGGCGCCCGCCAGCCCGCGCTTGCGGATGCGCGCGTTGACAAGCGGCGCCTCACGGCGGGGATTGGCGCCGACGATCAGCAGCGCATCGGCCTCCTCGATCCCGGCGATGGACGTGTTGAAGCAGTAGAAATCCCGCCGCGACGCATCGAGCGCCGCGCCATCCTGGCGGCAATCGAGGTTGGCCGACCCGAGGGCGCCCATCAGATCCTTCAGCGCCGCCATGCTCTCGGCGTCGCACAGATCGCCCGCGATCGCGCCGATGCGCCCGCCATCGAGGCCGGCAAGCTTCGCCGCGATGGCCGCGAACGCCTCCGGCCAGGTGGCCGGCGCCAGCTTCCCGTCGCGACGGACCCAGCACGAATCCAGCCGCCGCCGCTTCAGCCCGTCCACCGCGAAGCGGGACTTGTCAGCGAGCCACTCCTCGTTCACGTCCTCGTTCAGCCGCGGCAGGATGCGCAGCACCTCGCCGCCGCGCGCGTCGACGCGGATGCTCGCGCCCACCGCATCGAGAACATCGACACTGTCGGTCTTCTTCAGCTCCCACGGCCGCGCCACGAAGGCGTAGGGCTTCGAGGTCAGCGCGCCGACCGGGCAGATATCGATCAGGTTGCCGGACAATTCGGAGGTCAGCGCCTTTTCGACGTAGGTGCCAACCTCCATACTCTCGCCGCGCGCCGTCGCCCCCATCTCGGACACGCCGGCGATCTCGGTCGAGAAGCGGATGCAGCGCGTGCAATGAATGCAGCGCGTCATCACCGTCTTGACCAGCGGACCGAGATTCTTGTCCTTCACCGCGCGCTTGTTCTCGGCATAGCGCGAATGGTCGCCGCCATAGCCGACCGCCTGGTCCTGGAGGTCGCACTCCCCGCCCTGGTCACAGATCGGGCAGTCGAGCGGGTGGTTGATGAGCAGGAACTCCATCACCCCGCGGCGCGCCTTGCGCACCATTTCGCTGTCGGTGTGCACCACCATGCCGTCGGCCACCGGATAGGCACAGGAGGCGAACGGCTTGGGCGGCGCCTTCTCGATCTCCACCAGGCACATGCGGCAATTGCCGGCAACCGAAAGCCGCTCGTGATAGCAGAAGCGGGGCACTTCCTTGCCCGCGGCCTCGCAGGCCTGGAGCACGTTCGAGCCGTTCGGAACCTCGACCTCGATACCGTCAACCGTGACTTTCGCCATCCTGCCTACTCCGCCGCCATGCGCACCGCGTGCGCCGCCTTGTAGGCGTGAATGCGCTCTTCCACCACCGGGCGAAAATGCCGGATCAACCCCTGGATCGGCCAGGCCGCCGCATCTCCGAGCGCGCAGATCGTGTGCCCCTCGATCTGGCGCGTCACCTGCTCCAGCGTGTCGATCTCGTCGATCTCGGCGCGGCCCTCGACCATGCGGTTCATCACCCGCATCATCCACCCCGTGCCCTCGCGGCACGGCGTGCACTGGCCGCAGCTCTCATGCTTGTAGAACTGGCTGAGCCGGGCGATCGCCTTGATGATGTCGGTGGATTTGTCCATCACGATCACCGCCGCGGTGCCGAGCCCCGAGCGCACCTCGCGCAGGCTGTCGAAATCCATCAGCACGGTGTCGCAGATGCTCTTCGGCAGCACCGGCACGGAGGAGCCGCCGGGAATCACCGCCAGCAGATTGTCCCACCCCCCGCGCACGCCACCGGCATAGGTGTCGATCAGCTCGCGCAGCGGAATGCCAAGCTCCTCTTCCACGTTGCACGGCTTGTTCACGTGCCCCGAAATGCAGAACAGCTTGGTGCCCGCGTTCTTCGGCCGACCAAGTGCGGAGAACCACGCCGCCCCGCGCCGCAGGATCGTCGGCGCGACGGCGATGCTCTCCACATTGTTCACCGTCGTCGGGCATCCGTACAGCCCCACCGCGGCGGGGAAGGGCGGCTTCAGCCGCGGCATCCCCTTCTTGCCTTCCAGGCTCTCGATGAGTGCCGTCTCCTCGCCGCAGATATAGGCGCCGGCGCCGCGATGCAGGTACAGATCGAAATCAAAGCCGGAACCGCACGCATTCCGGCCGATCAGCCCCGCCGCGTAGGCCTCGTCGATCGCCGCCTGGAGATGCAGCGCCTCATTGTAGAATTCGCCGCGGATGTAGATGTAGCAGGCATTGGCCCCCATCGCGAACGAGGCGACGAGGCACCCCTCGATCAGCTTGTGGGGATCATGGCGGATGATGTCGCGGTCCTTGCAGGTGCCGGGCTCGCTTTCATCGGCGTTGACCACGAGATAATGCGGCCGATCGCCGACCGTCTTCGGCATGAAGGACCATTTCATGCCGGTCGGGAACCCGGCGCCGCCGCGCCCGCGCAGCCCCGACGCCTTCATCTCCTCGACGATCGCCTCGCGCCCGCGCGCCAGAATCGCCGCGGTGCCGTCCCAGTCGCCGCGCGCCCGCGCGCCCGCCAGCCGCCAATCGTGCAGCCCGTAGAGATTGGTGAAAATCCGGTCCTGATCGCTCAGCATCGGCTCACTCCGCCGGGGTGAAGGTCAAACTCGTCAATGTCGTCGGCCCACCCTCCGGCGCCGAGGCCTGCCGCCCGGACATCGATCCCGGCTGCGGAACCTCGCCGCGCTTCAGCGCCGCCAGCAGTGCCTCGGTGCGCGGCCCGTCCATGTCTTCATAGAAATCGTCGTTCACCTGCAGGATCGGCGCATTCACGCAGCCGCCCAGACATTCCACCTCGGTCATGGTGAACAGCCCGTCCGCGCTGGTCTCCTTCCAGCCGGCAATACCGGTCGCCTTGCGGCACGCGGCGACCACCTCATCCGAGCCGCGCAGCCAGCACGGCGTCGTGGTGCAGACCTGCAGGTGGAACTTGCCGACCGGCGCCGTGTTGAACATCAGGTAGAAGGTCGCCACCTCGTAGACGCGGATCGGCGCCATGGCGAGCACGCGCGCAATCTCGTCCATCGCCACGCGCGGCACCCACGCGCTCCCGGTCTGCCGCCCCATCTGTCGCTGGGCGAGATCGAGCAGCGGCAGCACGGCGCTCGCCTGCTTGCCGGCCGGGTACCTGGCGAGAATCTTCGCGATGGCGGCGTTGCTCTCGTCATCGAAAGCAAAATGCGCGGGCTCCGCCTGGGGGGTCGTGTCGGCCATGTCCTACCTGTCGATCTCGCCGAACACGATGTCGAGCGATCCGATGATCGCCACCGCATCGGCCAGCATATGCCGCTTCGCCATCGTCTCCACCGCCTGCAAATGCGCGAAACCCGTCGCGCGGATCTTGCAGCGATACGGCTTGTTGGTGCCATCGGCGACCAGATACACGCCGAACTCGCCCTTCGGCGCCTCGACGGCCGTGTAGGTGGCGCCCGCCGGCACGTGAAAGCCCTCGGTGTACAGCTTGAAGTGGTGGATCAGCGCCTCCATCGAGCGCTTCATCTCACCGCGTGTCGGCGGGGTCAGCTTGTGGTCCTGCACCTTGACCGGCCCCGGCTTCATCTGCGCCAGGCATTGCTTGATCATCGAGACGCTCTCGCGCATCTCGGCGATCCGCATCAGGTAGCGGTCATAGCAATCACCGTTGCGCCCGACGGCAATCTTGAAGTCCAGCCGGTCGTACATCTCGTAGGGCTGCGCCTTGCGCAAATCCCACGGAACGCCCGAGGCACGCAGGCATGGGCCCGAGAACCCCCAGGCCAGCGCCTCCTCGGCCGAGAGGATGCCGATATCGACGGTGCGCTGCTTCCAGATTCGGTTGGCCGTCAGCAGCGTTTCAAGATCGTCGATGAAGTTCGGAAAACTCTCCGCCCAGGCGGCGATCCTGTCCTCCAGGCCGGCCGGCAGATCCTTCGCAACGCCGCCCGGCCGGAAATAATTCGCATGCAGCCGCGCGCCGGACGCGGCCTCATGGAACTCCATCAGCTTCTCGCGCTCCTCGAACCCCCAGAGCGAGGGGGTGATGGCGCCGACATCGAGCGCGTAGGTGGTGAGATTGAGAAGATGGTTGAGAACCCGCGTGATTTCGCTGAACAGCGTGCGGATCCAGCGCCCCCGCTCCGGCACGGCCACGCCGAGCAGCTTCTCGGTGGCGAGCACGAAGGCGTGCTCCTGCGTCATCGGGCTCACGTAGTCGAGCCGGTCGAAATAC
>JAGXAV010000653.1 GCA_018971455.1 Rhodospirillales bacterium | reverse complement strand
GGCAATATGGGCCTCGGCATGGCGCGCAACCTGATGTCCGCGGGGTTCGACGTGCTCGGCACCAATCGCGGTCCGGCGCCACGCGCGGCGCTGGCCGGGCTTGGCGGGCGCGTGGCCGCGAGCGCCGCCGCCATTGGCGCCGAAGCCGGCATCGTCTTCGTGATGGTCGTGGACGCTGCGCAGACCCGCGACGTACTCGTCGGCCAGGGCGGCCTCCTGGAGACGATGAAGCCCGGCGGGATCGTGGTGGTGACGGCGACCATAGGCCGCGCCGCGATGCAGGCACTCGACGCGCCGCTCCGCGCCCGCGGGATCGCGCTGATCGACTGTCCCGTCTCCGGCGGGCGGCAGGGGGCCGAGGCCGGCACGCTCACCCTGATGGCCGCCGGCGACCCGGCGGCCTTCGCGCGCTGCCGGGCGGTCTTCGCGGCGATCGCCAGCAACGTCACCCATGTCGGCGAGGAGGCGGGCATGGGGCAGGTGGTCAAGGCCTGCATGCAGGGCCTCGTCGGCTGCATCTATGGCGGCATCTTCGAGGCGCTCGTGCTCGGCGTGAAGGCGGGCGTGCCGGCCGAGACCCTGCACGCGGTGATCGGCACCAGCGTGGCGAACACCCCGCTCTTCCAGTCCGCCGTGCCGGCGATCCTGCAGCGCCGCTTCGCGGGCACCGGCTCCAGCATCGGCAACACCACCAAGGACCTGACGCTGACGCTGGCCCTCTCGGCCGAGACCGGCGCCACCATGCCGATCACGGCGGCGGCGCAGCAATTCTTCCAGGCCGGAAACACGAAGTTTCCCGGCGAGGACAATCAGTGCCTGATCAAGCTGTTGGAAGACGTCGCCGGCGTGCAGGTGCGCGCCCGCGCTACTCCGCCTCGTCGAACGGGTTCTTCGTCCCGCGGAACTGCAGGCGGATCGGCACGCCGGGCAGCGCGAACGCCTCGCGCAGGCCATTGACCAGGTAGCGCTGGTAATCCTCCGGCGTCTGCTCGGCGCGCGTGCCGAAGACGACGAAGGTCGGCGGCCTTGCCTTGGCCTGCGTGATGTAGCGCAGCTTGAGCCGGCGGCCGCTGACCAGCGGCGGCGGGTGGCGTTCCAGCGCCTGTTCGAACCAGCGATTGAGCGCGCCGGTCGAAACCCGCGTGTTCCATACCGCATGCGCCCGCCGCACCGCCGGCAGCAGCTTGTCCACCCCCTGGCCTGTGAGGGCGGAGAGCGTCACGCACGCGATGCCCTTCATCTGCGCGAGGCTCGTCTCCAGCCGGTCGGAAATGGCGCGGCGCACCGCGTTGCGATCGGCCACCGCGTCCCATTTGTTCAGCACCAGCACGCAGGCCCGCCCCTCGCGCTCGACCAGCCGGGCGAGTTGCAGATCCTGGTCGTGGATGCCGTCCGCGGCGTCCAGCGCCAGCACCACCACTTCGGCCATCTTCAGCGCCTCGATGGAGGCGGAGGTGGACATCTTCTCCAGCGCCTCCTCGACGCGCGCGCGCCGGCGCAGGCCGGCGGTGTCCACCAGCTCGATCACCCGGCCATCGGCCTCCGTCAGGCGCACCGCCACCGCGTCGCGCGTCAGCCCCGGCTCGGGCCCGGTGATCATCCGCTCCTGGCCGAGCAGCCGGTTGATGAGGGTGGATTTGCCGGCATTCGGGCGGCCGATGATGGCCAGCTTGAGCGGCCCCTCCTCGCCCGCCCCGCCC
>JAGXAV010000652.1 GCA_018971455.1 Rhodospirillales bacterium | reverse complement strand
TCGAGGCCGGTTTCCTCCGCGCCTGCCCCGGCGCCCGCTCGGTGACAGCCGCCATCCTGGTCGATCCGGCCGGCGAGCGCAGCATCGTCTCGGATCTCGATCCCGCCCTGCCGACCGACGCCGCATGGCTGCCCCTCGACCAGCTCGACCGCGCCGGCGCGCTGCTCGCCGATTGCCGCTGGCCCGAGGGCGCGGGCGCCGCCCTCGCCGCGGCCGCCGCGCGCGGGGTGCCGGCGGTGCTGGACGCCGACACCATTCCCGATCCCGCCGCCGCCCGGCCGCTCATTGCGCTGGCCAGCCACGTCATCTTCTCCGCACCCGGCCTCGCCCAGGCCAGCGGCACGGCCGACCCGCAAGCCGGGCTGCTGGCAATGCGCCCGCGGACGCAGGCGTGGCTCGCCGTGACGCTCGGCGGCGCCGGCACGCTCAGCCTGGAGGAGGGCGGGGTCCGGCACTGGCCCGCCCGGCCGGTTGCCGTGGTGGACACCACCGGCGCCGGCGACGCGTTCCATGGCGCCTTCGCCCTGGCGCTGGCCGAGCGGCAGCCGCTTGCCGCGGCCATCCGTTTCGCCGCCGGAGCCGCCGCCCTCGCCTGCACGCGGCCGGGCGGGCGGGCCGGCCTGCCCGACCGCACCGAGCTGACACATTTCCTGAACGCACCAGCCCAGGAACAGGAGCGCACATGACCGCCATCACGCCGGGCTATTCGTCGCCGTCCCGCCTGACGCCGGGAAAATCCTGGGGCATGCGGCGCCTCGCCGATGCCTCCGGCCGCTTCCGCATGCTGGCGATCGACCAGCGCCCGCCGATCATGGACATGATCCGCACCCGCACCGGGGCGGCGCCGCGTTTCGGGCAGACCGCCGAGGTCAAGCGCCTGCTCGCCGAGACGCTCGCGCCATCCGCCTCGGCGGTCCTCGTGGACCCGGTATGGGGATACGACGCGTGCGCCGCCCATCTGCGCGCCGATCGCGGCCTGATCCTGACCCTGGAGGACCACGCCTTTGCCGACGGCCCGGGCGGGCGGCGCAGCGCGTGGATCGAAGGATGGACGCCCCAGCGCATCCGGCGGGCCGGCGGAGATGCGGTGAAGCTGCTCGCCTGGCTTCGCCCCGATGCCGATCCTGTGGTCACCGCCCACCAGCTCGCCGTGGTCGCGGCCACGGGCGAGGCCTGCCGGACGGAGGACATCCCCTTCGTCTGCGAGCTGCTGCTCTACCCCTTCGCAAGCACGGCCGGCATCGGCACGGATTATGCCTCCGACCCGGCGCGCCGGCCGGAGATGGTGCGGGAATCGGTCGCGGCCCTGGTCGCGCCGACCTATGGCGTCGATCTGTGGAAACTCGAAAGCCCGCTGCCGCCGGAGCACGTGCCCGATCCGGACGGGCCGGAGGCGGCGCCGGTTCAGGCGCTGTTTGACGAGCTCGGCAAGACCGTGCGCGGGCCCTGGGTGATGCTGAGCGGCGGCGCCGATCTCGCGCGCTTCCTGCGCGTGCTGACCTACGCCTATCGCGCCGGAGCGAGCGGCTTCCTGGCCGGGCGAACCATCTGGGCCGCGGCTTTCGCCGGCTATCCCGACCTCGCCGCCGTGCGCGCGGCGCTGGCCGGGCCGTCATGCGCGGCGCTGGACCGCCTCAACGAACTGACGGAGCGGCTGGCCCGGCCCTGGCAGACCTGCCCCTGATCGCCGCCCCGGCTTTTA
>JAGXAV010000651.1 GCA_018971455.1 Rhodospirillales bacterium | reverse complement strand
CGCAGGCGGCAAGGCCCAGGGCGAGCACGAGAGCAACGGGAACGCGCATGCGAAACTCCAGAATGACCCGCCAGGGCGGGTGACACGCAGACCGGCGTCGAGACGGCGGGCCAAGCGACGCCACGCCGCGACGATCTTGAGATGCACAATGAGATATGTCATCTGACATACGGATAAATCACCGTATTTTGTTCAGATCGACCCCATTCGCCGCCCTCACATATATCATCGCGCCGCGCCGCGCACGCCCTAATATGGGCCGTCTTCCGGCCGCGCGGCAGGCATGCCCGCGGCGCGGCCGGCATGCCTGCGGCGCTGGCGGGCATGCCTGCGGCGCTGGCGGGCCGGCTTGACGACCGGCCCGGCCTGGCTTCTCCTCGCCTTGCATCGGGAGGGCATGGCATGGCGGCGACATTCTGGTTCGACGGGCACTGGACCGACGAGGCGCCCCGGCTGACCGGCCCGGCCGATCATGCCTTCTGGCAGGCCTCGGTGGTGTTCGACGGCGCCCGCGCCATTGCCGGCCTGGCCCCCGATCTGGACCGCCATTGCGCCCGCGCCATCGCCTCGGCCCATGCGATGGGGCTGAAGCCGGACATCGACGCCGCCGAGATCCAGCGCCGCGCCATCGAGGGCATCCGGCGCTTCCCGCGCGATGCGGTGCTGTATGTGAAGCCGGTCTTCTACGCCGCCGGCGGCCACATCTCGGCCGACAGCGCCACCACCGCCTTCGTGCTGCATGTTTTTGAGGCCCCGCTGCCCGGCGGCGGGGGCTTCTCGGCCACCCTCTCCCCGCTGCGCCGCCCGGCCCCCGAAATGGCGCCGACCGACGCCAAGGCCTCCTGCCTCTATCCCAATTCCGACCGCGCCACGCGCGAGGCCAATGGCCGCGGCTTCGACCATGCGGTGATGCGCGACCCGTGGGACAATATTGCCGAGTTCGCCTTCGCCAACCTCATGCTGGTGCGCGGCGGCCGGGTGCTCACCCCCAAGGCCAACGGCACCTTCCTCGCCGGCATCACCCGCAGGCGCGTGCTTGCGCTGCTCGGCGAGGCCGGCATCGAGGCCGCCGAGGCCACGCTGACGGCCGCCGATTTGCATGCGGCCGACGAGATCTTCAGCGTCGGCAATTACGGCAAGCTGGTCGCCTGCAACCGCTTCGAGGACCGCTCGCTCAATGCCGGCCCGGTCTTCACCGAGGCGCGGCGGCGCTACTTCGCCTGGGCCGAGGGCAGCCGGGTGAACTGAGAGAGATCGCAAGCCCCGCGCGGATCCCGGACATGACCGGCTCGAGCGCCGAGATGCGGCTCGCAACCGAGAACGACCTTGAACGGGTCGAGGCGATCGTTCGCGCGGCCTATGCGCATTACATCGCGCGCATCGGGCGCGAACCCGGGCCGATGCTGGATGATTATGCCGCCCTGATCGCCGCGAAGCGGGTTCTGCTCGCCGAGCGCGATGGCGGGGTCGAGGGTGTTCTGGTCCTGCTGCCGCAGGATGACGCCATGCTGCTGGACAATATCGCCGTTGCGCCGGGCGCCCAGGGCCGGGGGCTGGGGCGGTTCATGATGGCATTCGCCGAGCGGCGCGCCGTCGAGGCCGGGTATAACGCGATCAAGCTCTACACCAACGAGGCCATGACCGAGAATATCGCGCTCTATGGCCGCCTCGGCTACGCCGAGACCCACCGAGCCACCGAGAAG
>JAGXAV010000650.1 GCA_018971455.1 Rhodospirillales bacterium | reverse complement strand
GCGACCATCGACGTGGTGGTGGTTTTGCCATGCGCGCCGGCGACGGCGATCCCGAATTTCAAGCGCATCAGCTCGGCGAGCATTTCGGCGCGCGGGATTACGGGGATTTTCAGGCGCTGGGCTTCGAGGACTTCGACGTTATCCGGCGCACCGGCCGAGGAGATCACGACGACATGCGCGCCCTGAACATTTTCGGCGCTGTGGCCTTCGTGCACGGTCGCGCCCAATTTGCGAAGGAGCTCGACGACGGGCGATGCGCGCAGTTCCGAGCCGGAAACCGCGTATCCAATCGTGAGCAGGACTTCGGCGATGCCGCTCATGCCACTGCCGCCGATGCCCACCATATGGACGCGCTGGAAATTCCGGAAACTGACGTTCATCGCTCCTGGTCCCCTGCCGCAACGGCCGCCGGCCGCGCCGGCAAAATACTTTCGAGCAAATCGACGATGTCCTCGACGGCGCGCGGACGCGCCAGCGCGCGGGCGCGATCTTCCATCTCGCGAATTCTCCAGGGCTGGTCCAGGAGGGTGAAGATCTCGGACGTGAACCGCTCCGGCGTCAACTCTTCCTGCGGAAGCAGCCGAGCGGCGCCGGCATCCTGCATGGCGGCTGCGTTGCGCGTTTGATGCGCGTCAGTGGAGGCCCCGAAGGGGATGAAGATGGCGGCACGTCCGGAGGCCGTTACCTCCGCAACGGTGATTGCTCCCGCGCGGCAGACGATCAGGTCCGCCTGGGCAAACCTCTCCGCCATGTTTTCGATGAAGGGCAGAACCTCCGCCTGGATTTCATGCTGTTCATAGGCTACGCGCACCGCATTATAGTCACGTTCACCGGTTTGATGCACCACGAAAAGCTGATTTTTTCTTTTTTTTAGCAGGTCGAGCGAGGAAATTGCAGCGCGATTGATGGGCCAGGCGCCGCGGCTGCCTCCGGTGATCAGAATGGTGAAGGGCGCGACGTGTTCCTTGGGCGGAATGGCGAAGAATTCGGGGCGGACCGGGCATCCGGTGAGGACGGCGCGGCGGCCGAGGCGGTCGGCAGTAGGCTGGTGCGCCACGGCAATGCGCGTGGCGATGCGGGCGAGGACGCGATTGGTGAAGCCCGGCTCAACATTGGGCTCGAAGATTACGGTCGGGACGCTGTGCAGCGCGGCCATCAGCATCATGGGGCCGGAGGCATAGCCGCCCACGCCGAATGCGACATTGAAACTGTGCCGCGAGAGGATCTGGTGCGAGTCCCAAACACCGGCGGGAAGCAGCGCCAGATTTTTCAGCAAGCGCGCTCCGCCGATGCCCTTCAGGCCGGCTGCGCGGATGAATTCGAGCGGCATGCCCGCCTGGGGGACAAGCTTGACTTCCAGTCCGCGCTGGGTGCCCACGAACACGACGGTTCGAACCTCCTCTCCATAGGCAGACGATGCGGATGCGCGACCGCGCCGCAGCCATTCTTTTGCGACGGCCAGCGCGGGAAAGACGTGGCCGCCGGTGCCGCCGCCGGCGATCAGCAGGCTTTTGGCGGCGCCGGTCACGCCACATCCGCGCCGGCTTGCTGGCTGATATTGAGGAGCACGCCGGTTGCCAGCAGCATGCCGAGCAAACTCGATCCGCCATAGCTGATGAACGGCAGCGGGATGCCTTTCGTCGGCAAGAGGCCGAGCACGACGCTGAGGTTGATCAGCGCCTGGCCCACGACCATGGCGGTGACAC
>JAGXAV010000053.1 GCA_018971455.1 Rhodospirillales bacterium | reverse complement strand
GCCGCCTGCAATGCCGCCGATCGCGGCTCCGGCACCCGCGCCGAGCAAACCGCCGCCCACGGCACGCTGGCCCGGATCATAGGGATTGGTGCATCCGGTGAGCAGCGGCAGGGTCGCGGCCGCGGCCAGCAGAAGGCGCTTCGTGGTGCGTGGCATCCGCAATCTCCTCCCGGCCGTGCCGCTATTGCGCCGCGCCGAGATTGGGGTTGGTCGCGGGCAGGTCGAGCAGGTCATCGACGCGTGCGATCATGGCCGCCGTCAGCGGCTGCGTCGTCGCCGAGGCCAGCGCCGTCGAGCGCGCGGTGGCAATCGCCTGGTTGCGCATGGCGATCTGCGTCGCGGTCAGCGAGGGCATGGCGAGTGCGGCCTGCATCATGTGGTCATAGGTGGAGAGCTTGCCGACCTGCGAATTCGGTGCCGCATGGGCGAGCGCGGTTGGCGAGGCGTGCGCGGCGTTGAGCGCACCGAGGGCGGCAGCCAGCGCACCAGCCCCCGGGCCGTGCGAATCGTCGTGCCCCACGCCGCCATGGCCCACGTCGGTCCCGCCGGTATCGGCATGCCCGGAACCGCCGCCATGGGTCTCGACCTCGGCACTCGCCCCGCCCTGGGCGCCGCCGGAATCGTGATCGGCATTTCCGCCTCCGCCATTGCCGCCCCCGCCGCCATTGCCACCGGCGGCGGCCAGAGCCGCGCCGCCGCCCATGACCGATGGGCCGGCCAGGCCCATCAGCAGCGCCGCGCCGAAATACAGCGCGGTCCGGCCGATCCGCCGGCCTTTGGGGCCCGGCACGACAACGTGTGCGTTCATCACGACCTCCTCTGCGTGCCTGTGAGCCATCATCCGATCAGTGGGAGGTCACCGCGCCCACCACCGCGCCGCCCGCCGCGCCGACCGCGGCGCCCAGCAGCACCGGCCCGCCGACGATGGCCGACACCACGGCACCGCCCGCCGCACCGATTGCGCCGCCCGACAGGGTGCGTTGCTGCGTCCGGTTCATGCCCGAGCAACCGGCCAGCAGCCCGGCACACAAAATCAAAACAACGCCGCGCTTCACATAAGTCATTTCTTCTTCCCTTATCCGGTGGGTCGATTTAGCCAATACCATCTGATTCGCAATTTTTTATGGTCAATGATTTTGAAATTATTATTGCGAAGTTTTTACGAGAATGTCCTGTCGCCCGGTCAACCCCAAGAAAACATTCAGACAGTTATTGTTAAGAATGAGTATGGCCGAAGAACGTGGCAACAAATCGGCGCCGCGTTCACAACGCCGTGACCATGCACGATCACAGGATTTGCCGCAGCGCAACATGCCCCTTGCAACGCTGGGCCCGACGCGCTAATGCGGCCGCGGGCCACATCCCCCCACCGGGATGCTTCTCTTCTGAAAGGGAGAGTCAAACATGTCTCTCGCAGCACCGCCGTCTCTCCGTCCGGCCAATCCCGATTTCTCCTCCGGTCCTTGCGCCAAGCGTCCCGGCTATTCGCTGGACGCGCTGAGCGGCGCCATGCTCGGTCGTTCGCACCGCGCCAAGGGGCCCAAGGCCAAACTCGCCGAAATCATCGACCGGTCCCGCGCCCTGCTTGGCCTGCCCGAAGGCTGGCGCCTCGGCATCGTGCCGGCGTCGGACACCGGCGCCGTCGAAATGGCGCTGTGGTCGCTGCTCGGCCCGCGCCCGGTGGACATCCTCGCCTTCGAGAGCTTTTCCGAAGCCTGGGCGACGGACATCGTCAAGCAGCTCAAGCTGCCCGATGCCTGCGTGCTCGCCGCCCCCTATGGCCGCCTGCCCGATCTCGCGCAGGTCAACCCGGCGCATGACGTGGTGCTGGCCTGGAACGGCACCACATCAGGCGTGCGCCTGCCCGACGCCGACTGGATCGCCGCCGATCGCGCGGGCCTGGTGATCTGCGACGCCACCTCGGCCGCCTTCGCCATGGACCTGCCGTGGCCGAAGCTCGATGTCGTCACCTGGTCCTGGCAGAAGGTGCTGGGCGGCGAGGCGGCGCACGGCATGCTCGCCCTCTCGCCGCGCGCGGTCGAGCGCCTGCTCACTCACAAGCCCGCCTGGCCGCTGCCGAAGATCTTCCGCCTCACCTCGGGCGGCAAGCTCAGCGAGGGCATCTTCAAGGGCGAGACCATCAACACGCCGAGCATGCTCTGCGCCGAGGATGCGCTGGACGGCCTGCGCTGGGCGGAGAGTGTCGGCGGCCTGAAGGGCCTGATCGGGCGCAGCGAGGCCAATCTCGCCGCCATCGCCGCCTGGGTCGCACGCAGCGACTGGGCGGGCTTCCTCGCCGCCGATCCGGCGACCCGCTCCTGCACCTCGATCTGCCTGACGATCAAGGCGCCCTGGTTCGCCGCGCTGGACGGCGCGGCCCAGGCCGAGGCCGCCAAGAAGCTCGCCGCCCTGCTGGAGAAGGAAGGGGTTGCCAACGACATCGGCAGCTACCGCGACGCACCCCCCGGTCTGCGCATCTGGGGCGGCGCCACGGTCGAGACCGGCAACATCGAAGCCCTGCTGCCCTGGCTCGACTGGGCGCACGCCCAGGTTTCGGCGCAGTACAACAAGGCGGCAGCGGAGTAACGCCAATGGTCAAAGTCCTTATCAGCGACAAGCTGTCTCCCGCCGCCGTCGAGATCTTCCGCAGCCGCGGCATCGAGGTCGATCTCAAGACCGGCCTCTCGCCCGCCGATCTGCGCGCCATCATCGGCGCCTATGACGGGCTGGCCATCCGCTCCGCCACCAAGGTGACCCGGGAACTGCTCGATGCCGCCCCCGGGCTCAAGGTGGTCGGCCGGGCCGGCATCGGCGTGGACAATGTCGATGTGAAATCGGCCACCGCGCGGGGCGTGGTGGTGATGAACACGCCGAACGGCAATGCCATCACCACCGCCGAGCACGCCATCGCCATGATGTTCGCCCTCGCCCGCCAGATCCCCGAGGCCAGCGCCTCGACCAAGGCGGGCAAATGGGAGAAGAACCGCTTCATGGGCGTCGAGCTCTCGGGAAAGACGCTGGGCCTGATCGGCTGCGGCAATATCGGCTCCATCGTCGCCGACCGCGCGCATGGCCTGCACATGCGCGTCATCGCCTACGACCCCTACCTCACGGACAAGCGGGCGCTCGATCTCGGCGTCGAGAAGGTCGAGCTCGACGCGCTGCTGGCGCGGGCCGACATCATCACCCTGCATACGCCGCTCACCGAGGCCACGCGCAACATCCTCTCGCGCGAGGCGCTGGCGAAAACCCGCAAGGGCGTGCGCATCATCAACTGCGCCCGCGGCGGCCTGCTCGACGAGGCGGCGCTCGCCGAGGCGCTGAAAAGCGGCCACGTCGCCGGCGCGGCACTCGATGTGTTCGAGACGGAGCCGGCGACGGACTCGCCGCTCTTCGGCCTCGAGAACGTGGTCTGCACGCCGCATCTGGGGGCCGCCACCGCCGAGGCGCAGGAGAACGTGGCGCTCCAGGTGGCCGAGCAGATGAGCGACTTCCTGCTCACCGGCGCCGTCGCCAATGCCATCAACATGCCCAACGTGTCGGCCGAGGAAGCCCCGCGCCTCAAGCCCTACATGGAATTGTGCCGCCTGCTCGGCGCCTTCGCCGGCCAGCAGACGCAGGCGCGCGACGGCGTGCTCAAGCGCGTGGTGATCGAATACGAGGGCAACGCCGCCCATCTCAACCACCGTCCCCTGACGGCCGCGGTGCTCGCCGGCCTGCTCGCCCCGGTGATGGCCGGCGCGAACATGGTCAACGCCCCGGTGCTCGCCCGCGAACGCGGCATCGATGTCGCCGAGACCGTGCATGACCGGCCGAGCGAGTACCAGACCCTGGTGCGCGTCACGGTGGAGACCGACCAGCAGGCCCGCGCGGTCGCCGGCACCCTCTTCGCCGGCTCGCGGCCGCGCATCGTCGAGGTCAAGGGCATCAAGGTCGAGGCCGATTTCGGCCGCCACATGCTCTACGTCACCAACCAGGACAAGCCCGGCTTCATCGGCCGCTTCGGCGCCACCCTGGCCGGCGCCGGCATCAACATCGCCACTTTCCACCTCGGCCGCGCCGAGGCCGGGGGGGATGCGATCTGCATGGTCTCGGTGGACGAGCCGGTGGCCGAGGACGTGCTGGCGATGGTGCGCACCCTGCCGCTGGTGGTGCAGGCGACCACGCTCAACTTCTGAGCGGCCCGCCGGCAAGCATCGGCCGAAAGGTCTGGGCGAGCCCCTCGTCCAGGCCGATCGGCGCCACGCCGAGGCGCGCCCGCATTGGCGCGATGTCGAACGCCTTGTCCTCGGTCAGCCGCCGCAGCTCGGCTGCGCGGATGCGCGGCAGGCCGGGCAGGCGGGTCAGCGGCGACAGCGCGATCAACGCCCCGACCGGCACGCCGAGGATGCGTGGCGGCCGCCTCCCGGCCGCCGCCGCCACCGCGCGCACGAAATCGGCGTAGGGCAGGGGGATCGGCCCCGCCACCACGAGAAGCTGCGGGCCATCCCAGGCGATATCGAGGGCGGCGAGGACGCAGCGTGTCAGGTCGCCCTGGTGGATCGGCTGCACCAGAGACCGCCCGCCGCCCGGCAGCGGCACCACCGGCAGCCGACGCAGCAGGGCGGCGAGCCGGCGCACATTGTCCTCGCCCTGCGCGCCATAGATCATCGTCGGGTGCAGCATCACGCCGCTGCGGCCGGAGGCGAGCCACGCCGTCTCGCCGGCGATCACGCCCAGCCCGTGCCCGTCCGGCCAGCGCGTGTGCCGTCGCGTGCTGCCCAGCAGCACGAAGCGCGCATCGGCCGGCGCCGCGGCCAGGATGGCCGCGGCATGGCGGGCATGGGCGCACGACACCACGCGTCGCGCGCCGGCCAGCGCCCGGGCCAGCGCCGGCGGGTCAGCCAGATCGGCGACCCGAACCTCCCCACCCAGCCCGAGCCGGCGGAATTTCGCGCCGTCGCGCACCACCGCCACCACCCGGTCGCCGCGCGCCGCCAGCGCCGCGCACAGCACCGCACCGGACCGTCCGCTCGCGCCGATGACATGAATGGCCTCGCTCATCGCGCGACCCTACAGGCGCAATCGGGGTTTGGCACCATGTGGTATTATATTACCACAGCAAAAACCCTTGACCCGCGCTGACAGCCCCGGCATAAGCCGCCGCCTGACCAAAGGAAGAACACCGATGAAATCCACCCTCTCGCTGAAGCCCGCGGAGGTGCAGAAGGACTGGACGCTGATCGACGCCGAGGGCCTCGTTCTGGGCCGCCTCGCCGTCATCATCGCCAACCGTCTGCGCGGCAAGCACAAGCCGCAATTCACCCCGCACGTCGATTGCGGCGACAACATCGTCGTCGTCAATGCGGCCAAGGTGAAGGTCACCGGCAACAAGGCCGATCAGGCGGTGTTCTACTATCACACCGGCTATGCCGGCGGCATCAAGGGCCGCAGCATCCGCCAGCGCCTGGAAAGCCGGCATCCCGAGCGCGTGCTGGAGAAGGCGGTCGAGCGCATGATCACGCGCGGCCCGCTGCAGCGCGCCCAGATGAAGCATCTGCACATCTATGGCGGCGCCACCCACCCCCATGAGGGTCAGCAGCCCAAGCCGATCGATATTGCCGCCTTGAACCCGAAGAACAGGAGGGGCTGACCCCCATGTCGGATACCAGCCGCACCCTCGCGGACCTCAAGGACCTCGCGGTCGCCGCCGCCGCCCCCGCCGAGCGGGCGAAGGTCGAGCCGAAGCGCGATGCACTCGGCCGCAGCTACGCGACCGGCCGGCGCAAGAACGCCGTCGCGCGCGTCTGGATCAAGCCCGGCAAGGGCGAGATCAACGTCAACGGCAAGAAGGTCGGCGAGTATTTCGCCCGCCCCGTGCTGCGCATGCTGATCACCCAGCCCTTCCTGGTGTCGGACCGCTACAACCAGTTCGACGTCTTCTGCACGGTCACCGGTGGCGGGCTGTCCGGCCAGGCCGGCGCGCTGCGCCATGGCATCAGCCGGGCGCTGACCTATTACGAGCCGGAGCTGCGCGGCATTCTCAAGGTCGCCGGCTTCCTCACGCGCGACAGCCGCGTCGTCGAGCGCAAGAAGTACGGTCGCGCCAAGGCCCGACGCAGCTTCCAGTTCTCCAAGCGCTGAGACCAGACGAACATCCCGCATGCGGGAAGGGGGGCGGGTCCGGCGGACCCGCCCCCCTTGCTTTTTGGCCACCGGGAAGACGACGATAGAACCGAGGAGAGCGCCACCATGACCGACCGCGCGAGCATCTTCATCGACGGCGAAGCCGGCACCACCGGGCTCGGCATCCGCGAGCGCCTGCTTGCCGTGCCCGGCGTCGCCCTGCGCAGCCTGCCCGAGGCCGACCGCAAGAACCCCGAGGCGCGGCGCGCCATCATGGGGGAGGTCGATCTCGTCGTCCTCTGTCTGCCCGACGCGGCGGCACGCGAATCGGCTGCATTGGTCGCCAGCCTCGGCGCCCGCGCGCCGCGCCTCGTCGATGCGAGCACCGCCCATCGCGTGGATCCGGCCTGGGTCTATGGCTTTCCCGAGCTGGAGCCGGGCCAGGCCGCCCGCATCGCCGCCGCCCCGCGGGTGGCCAACCCTGGCTGCTACCCCACCGGCGCCATCGCCCTGCTGCGCCCGCTGGTCGATGCCGGCCTGATCGCGCCGGGCCACCCGGTCAGCATCAACGCCGTCAGCGGCTATTCGGGCGGCGGCAAGGCGTTGATCGCCGAGCATGAATCCGGCGCCGCCCCGGTTTTCGAGCTGTATGCGCTCGGCCTTGAACACAAGCACCTGCCCGAGATCCAGGTCTATGCCGGGCTCAGCCACCGGCCGATCTTCGCCCCCGCGGTCGGCCATTACCGTCAGGGCATGCTGGTCAGCATCCCGCTGCACCTCGACACGCTGCCCGGCCGGCCCACCGCCGCCGCGCTGCACGAGGCGCTGGCCGCGCGCTACGACGGGCAGGCGCTGGTTCGCGTGCTGCCGCCCACCGGCGACGGCAAGCTCGAACCCCAGGCGCTCAACGACACCGATCTGCTGGAGCTGCGCGTCTATGCCAACGAGGCGCACCGCCAGGCGGTGCTGGTGGCGCGGCTGGACAATCTCGGCAAGGGTGCCTCGGGGGCGGCGGTGCAGTGCATCGGCCTGATGCTCGGCCTGACGCCGCGCCAACCCGCGCGGGAGGCCGCCCATGCCTGACCACGGCCTCCCGCTCGGCGGGCCGCTCTATGCCGTGGGCGATGTCGCCCCGGTCATCGCGCCGGACGCCTTCGTGGCCCCCACGGCGGCCGTCATCGGCGACGTCGCGGTGGGGTCGCAATCCGGCATCTGGTTTCACTGCGTGCTGCGCGGCGACACCAACATCATCCGCATCGGCGCCCGCACCAACATCCAGGATGGCACGATCATCCATGTGAATGCCGGCGATTTCCCGACCCATATCGGCGACGACGTCACCGTCGGCCACGCGGCCATCCTGCATGCCTGCATCCTGCACCACCGCGCCTTCGTCGGCATGGGCGCGACCGTGCTCGACGGCGCGGTGATCGAGGAGGGCGGCGTGCTCGCCGCGGGCGCGCTGCTCACCCCGGGCAAGCGCATCGGGCGCTACGAACTCTGGCAAGGCTCTCCCGCCCGCCTCGCCCGCGTGCTGAGCGAGGAGGAGCGCGGCCGGTTCGACCAGAATGCCATCCATTACGTCGAACTCGCCGCCCGCTTCCGTGCCTCGCTGCGCCCGGGGGGCTGACGCGGCCGCGCCGGCTTCCCATCTCCGTGCGCGGAGGTATCCGCCCATGCGTGCGTCATTCGTTCTGCTCGCCGCCGTCCTTCAGCTCGCCGCATGCGGCGCCATCACCCCGCCGCCCGATTCCTCCATCCTGCCGGCGGATGCCTTCGGCGCCGGCAATGCGGGCGGCGATGTCTGGGCGGTGAACTGGGCGGCCTGGGCGTTCGCCGATCCGTCCCGCACCGCCGGCAAGCCGATCGACGGCGCGCGGATGGCCGCCGACATGGAGTATCTCGGCGGCGCGCTCGCCACCAACCCCAGCTTTGCCTACCTGCCGCTGTCCATCACCAGTGGCCTGCTGGCCGGGCGGATGGAGGTTCGCGCGGTCCTTGGCGTGCCGCCCCAGGCCCGTTCGCAGGCCGTGGTCGATGGGCTGGAGGGCGCGGCGCGGGCCCTGGTCGCCGGCGACCAGACCGCCGCCCGTGCCGCGCTCGACCCTGGCATCTTCACCCTCGGACCGGACGAGACGCTGGCGCGCCTGGCCCACCTGCCCTACATGCCGGAGGCCAACAGCGCGACGCTGCGCGCGTCGAACGCCCTGCTGCAACCGGGCAATGACTGCCTGTTCTGCGACTGACGCCGATCCGCCCCGCGGCGGGTCGCAGGCCCGCCCCCGGCACGCGGGCGGGTCAGGGCCGGCCGATCAGTTGAGCAGCACCTTCACATAGGCGCCGGGCGCGTCCTCGATCGGCGGGAGCTTGCCCTCGCCCGGCACCCGGGCTTTGACCTGGCGCTTGTCGAGCGCGGTCACCCAGCGCTGCCAGTCCGGCCACCAGGAGCCGGCGATCTCGGTGGCCCCCTGGAACCAGGCCTCGGCATCGGCGGGCAGGTCGGCGCTGATCCAGTGGCTGTATTTGCCGCCCTCCGGCGGGTTTACCACGCCGGCGATATGCCCTGAGGCGGCCAGCACGAAGCGGTTCTCCCCGCGCAGCAGCTGGGTGCCGCGATAGGTCGCCTGCCAGGGCGCGATGTGGTCCTCGCGGGTGGAGAGGAAATAGGCCGGCACCTTGATCTTCGAGAGGTCGATCGGCGTGCCCGCAAGGCTGATCCCGTTGGGCTGCG
>JAGXAV010000052.1 GCA_018971455.1 Rhodospirillales bacterium | reverse complement strand
CACGCGCCGCTGCTCGCGCCCGCTCGACCCGGCCACGCTGGATTGCCAGCAATTCGGCCTCGGCGGCCCGGATGGTGCCGGAAATGCCGCGATACCGATTGGCCTGGCGAGCCTGCCGCTTAAGGCTTTCGAGTTGCACCTCAAGCTGGCCGCGAAGGTCCTCGGCACGCGCCAGATTGGTCTCCGCCGCGCGCAGCTTGAGTTCCGCCTCATGGCGGCGCGCGTGCAGGCCGGTAATTCCGGCCGCCTCCTCCAGGATGGCGCGCCGCTCATCGGGCTTGGCATTGACGATCGCGGCCACCCGTCCCTGGCTGACCATGCCGGAGGAATGGGCGCCGGTGGCGAGATCGGCGAACAGGGTCTGCACATCGCGGGCGCGGGCTTCGCGACCATTGACCCGATACACGCTGCCATTGCCGCGCTCGATGCGCCGGCTGACCTCAAGCTCCTCGGCTTCGTGGAAGGGGGGCGGCACCAGGCCGCGCGTCTCGTCGAGGAAAAGCGTGACCTCGGCGAGGTTGCGCGACGGCCGGGCAGCCGTGCCAGCGAAGATCACGTCATCCATCTCGCCGCCGCGCATGCTGCGCGCCGAGCTTTCGCCCATCGCCCAGCGCAGCGCGTCGACCACGTTGGATTTGCCGCAGCCATTCGGCCCGACGATCCCGGTTAGCCCCGGCAGGATATCAACGACCGCAGGCTCCGCAAAACTCTTGAAGCCGGCGATGCGCAGACGGCTGAAACTCACTGGCAAAGCGGCATATCCCGTCTGTTATCCGGCTGCTTGCGCAATCAATTTGGCGAACTCGTCGTAGCTCCGGTCACCCGATTCGTGACGATTCTTGGCGGCCGGCCCGTTGATGATGAAGGTCGGAGTCGAGTCGACCTGATAGATTTTCGACGCCTCGTCCTGGACCTTCAGGATCTCTGCCTTCAACGCCTGGTCGGCGATCGCGGCGTCGAAGGCCGGGCGTGCCATGCCCGCCAGGGCGGCGAATTTGGCAAGCTCGTCCGTCACATTGCCACCGCCGGCATAGGCCCAGCGATCCTGCGCGGCGAGCAGAGCGGCGCAGAACGGCTCGTAGCGATCGGCCGGCAGGCTGCGGGCAACCATCGCGGCCGTCAGCGCAACCTGGTCGAGCGGAAAATCGTGGAAGACCATGCGCATCTTGCCGGTATCGATCAGGTTCTTCTTCACCTCGGGCAGCGTGTTCATCGAGAACGCGGCACAGTGGGGGCAGGTCAGGGAGAACCACTCATCCACGGTCACCGGCGCGTCGGCATGTCCGAGCGCCCGCTCGCCCATGCGCGGGTCAGCACTTGTCTGTGCCGTGGTGGCGGCAACAGGTACTGCCGCAGGGACTATCGCGGTCGAAGGGTTGCCGGCGATCATCCGGCGCACGCCAACCGCGCCGCCAGCGACAACGATTAGCCCTACACCTAGTAGAATACGGCGTGAAACCATGGCTATGACCCCTATATGTGGTATAGTAACTGGGTAGCTACCGGCGAGTCGAGTGGCCTTTACCGTCGTGCCAGCACGACCTGGCCGAGCCGCTCGAGCGCATCGCGAAGATCACCTGCCGGAAGGGCCGAGACTGCGGCCCGCGCCGCCGCGACCGCGGGTGTTCGCACGGCCGGCCGGTTGGCGGAAGAGGACGGCGCCTGCTGCACGAAGCGCAGGCGGGTGACCGCGACCTGCCCGAGATGGGCGTTGATCCGGCTGATGATCTGCGGAGATAAATGTTGCAATTCCACGGCTATAGATCCAGAACATCCGATGGACAACGTGCCGGAGAAGAGGCGCCGGGGCATCGTAACCGCCGCCAGCGCAGGGCCGACGATGGCCGGCCAGTCAGCCAGAACCTGCGCCGTTGCCGGAGCCCGCTTGCGGTAGGCTGGGCGGACCAGGGCAGGCACCAGGGCCGCCATGGCACGCGGCCCGTAAACATGCCGTGTCTCGTCCGCAGATGCCTGCGGCTTGCCGTCCACCCCAGCCTTCGCCATACCGCCCATGTGTCTCCAAGCCGTCTCACGATTCATTCCGGCCCACCAGATCATGGCCACACCGACGGGGCCGATCTGCTGGCTTGGTATGACCGTCACGGCCGCGCCCTGCCGTGGCGGGCGAAACCGGCCGACCCTTACCGCGTCTGGCTCAGCGAAATCATGCTGCAACAGACCACCGTCGCCGCCGTGATACCCTATTATGAAAAATTCCTCACCCGCTTCCCTGACATCACCGACCTCGCCAGATCGTCTGAAAGCGACGTGATGGCGGCATGGGCGGGGCTGGGTTACTACGCCCGCGCCCGCAACCTGCACGCGTGCGCCCGTGAGGTCGCCGGCCGCGGAGGCTTTCCCGCAGACATCGCCGGCCTGCGCGTGCTGCCCGGCATCGGCCCGTACACGGCGGCGGCAATCGCAGCACTGGCCTTCGATGTGCCGGCAGTGCCGGTGGATGGCAATGTGGAGCGCATTGCCGCCCGCGTCTTCGCCATCACCGAAGCCCTGCCGACGGCCAGGAAGGCGATCGCCGACGCGGCCGCTCGGTTGGGCAGATCTCCCGCCGCCCAGGCCAGGCCCGCCGACTTCGTTCAGGCTCTGTTCGATCTCGGCGCCACCGTCTGCACACCGACCACCCCATCCTGCGGGCGATGCCCTTGGCGGGGCGGTTGCGCGGCAAATCGGCTGGGCATCGCCGCGGAACTGCCGCGCAAGGCGCCTCGCCGCATGCGACCGCTTCGGTACGGGGTGCATTTTTGGCTGACCGACCCGCAGGGCCGCGTGCTGCTGCGCCGGCGCCCCCCGCGCGGCCTGCTTGGGGGAATGGCTGAGCTGCCGGGCACTCCGTGGCGCGCCGAGACCTGGCCGATATCCGAGGCGCTTGCCCTCGCGCCTATGGCGGCCAGGTGGCGGCCAATCGGGACGATTCGGCATGGGCTGACACATTTCGAGCTGCATTTATCCGTTCTTGCGGCCACGGTGCCGTACATCGCGGCCGACGGCTTTCTCTGCGCCGCCAATGATCTTGCGGGGCAGGCACTGCCGTCGGTAATGCGCAAATGCGCAGTCCTCGGCCGCGCGGTTGAAACGTCGGCGGGCTCTGCCACCTCCTTGTAAGCTGTTTGTCAGACGTCCCGGCTAGGCTTGCCTCATGCGGCCGGGCGAGCATGGAGTGATAGGTATGCAGCAACCGGCTATGATTTTGCGTGAAAGCCTCGCGGTATTGCGTGCCCAGGCACGCAATGGCACCCCTGTCTGGGACCTTGGCGTGCGGCTGTTCCACTGGCTGCTGGTGGCCAGCGTGACCATTGCTGCATTGACTGGCTTTTTCGCCCAGCGCAGCGCATTGCAACTCCACCTGATAGCCGGCGGGATCATCGCGGCACTGATAGGATTCCGCATCGTATGGGGCCTGCTCGGCGGCGGTTATGCGCGCTTCGCCAGCTTCGCCTTCTCACCCCCCAGCGTGCTCGCCTATGGCCGGCAGATGATCGCCGGCCGCACCGCCCGCTATCTCGGTCACAACCCGCTGGGCGGCCTCATGGTGTTCGCCCTGCTGGCCGTGCTGACGCTGATTGTGCTCACCGGCACGGTGACGTTGGGTGGGCTCGTCAAGCAGGGCCCGCTGGCCTTCGCCACGAGCTTTGCCGGCGGAGCGCAGGCCATCGGGCTGCACAAGCTGCTGTCGCTGCTTCTGGTGGCGATGATTGCGGCGCATCTGTGGGGGGTGTGGTTCGAGAGTCGGCGCGAGGGCGAGAACCTGGTCGTCGCCATGGTGACCGGCGCCAAATCCCATATCGAGGCAGATCCACCGCGCTGGAAGGCACATCGGCGGCTGGCGACACTTATCTGCATCGCGCTCGGCGCCGCCGGCACTTTCGGCATCACCGCCCTGGCCAACCTGCCCGGCCTCGGTGTGCCGCCGGCCACGCAGGACCCAGTCTACGCCGAGCAATGCGGCGCCTGCCACCTGGCCTATCCCCCGAGCCTGATGCCAGCGGCCGCCTGGAGCGGAATTCTCGACCACCTCGGCCATCACTTCGGCGAGGATGCCAGCCTCGATGCGCCGACAATTGCGCATCTGCGCGCCTATCTCGCCGCCAATTCGGCTGAGCATTGGGACACGCTTCCGGCGGTGCGCCTGCGCAGCAGCATCGATCCGGCGGACCCGATGCGCATCACTGCCACCCGCTTCTGGCGGAACATGCACCGCCGGATTCCGGCCGCCACCTTCGCCTCGCCCAAAGTCAGCAGCCGGGCATCCTGCGAGGCCTGCCACCGCGACGCTGCCACCGGCCGCTTCGCACCCCAGAAAATCGAAATCCCGGAGGCATCTGAATGAACCTGCGACCCATCCTGCTGCTTGCATTTGCCGCCTCGCTCACGGGCGGTGCGACATTGGCGGCGACCAACTACGCCAGCGAGCGCGCGGCCATCGTTGCCCGGTACGCCGCGGAAGCCAAGCAAGCCAATCCGAACTTCCACGGCTTCTCCGCAGACGCCGGCAAAGCCTTCTTTCTCGCCCATCCCGGCACCGGGCGGCCGGAGACGCCATCCTGCACGACCTGCCACACCACCTCTCCGCGCAATTACGGGCGCACGCGCGCGGGCAAGCAATTGCTTCCGGTGGCCGTGTCACGCACGCCGGCGCGCTTCACCAACCTCACCAAGGTCGAGCGCTGGTTTAAGCGCAATTGCAACACGGTCTACGGCCGCACCTGCACGGCGCAGGAAAAGGGCAACTACATCACCTTCATGGAGAGCCAGTGATGCGGCTGGCGCCCTATCTGGTCGGCCTGACGCTTGCTGGCCTGGTGCTCGCCCCGTTGCTGCTTGCGGCCGCGCCGGCCGAGGCGGCGACGCGCGGCCTGCCCTCCGGCCTTGCCGATACCCGCCGCGAATGCAGTGCCTGCCACGTGCTCTACCCGCCGGAGCTATTGCCGGCCCGCTCCTGGCAGGCACTGACCTCACATCTGTCAACGCATTTCGGCGAGGATGCCAGCCTTGATGCGCCGACGACGGCGGCAATTACGAAATATCTGGTCGATCATGCCGCCGATTCGCGTTACGGATCGCGCGATGTAATGTGGCATCTTTCACCGACGCAGACGCCGCAGCGCATAACCGACATGCCGTTCTGGCGAAGCATTCATCGGCGGCTGCTTCAGCCGGGTGTGGGCACGGGCCCAGGCATTCGTACTGCGGCCGACTGCGCCCGCTGCCACGACGTTCGCAGCGAATGACGTGGTACGACACGCGGGGTGGATTGCAAGGCCGCTGATTTTGCCCGTTCATGACGGCCGATGACGACAAGGAGGCCGCCCCATGAAGACTCGCGCCGCAATCGCCCGCCAGGCCGGAGCGCCGCTCAGCCTGGAGACAGTCGACCTGGAGGGCCCGCGGGCCGGCGAGGTGCTGGTCGAGATCAAGGCAACGGGCATTTGCCATACTGACGAGTTCACCCTCTCCGGAGCCGATCCGGAAGGCATTTTCCCCGCCATTCTTGGCCATGAAGGTGCTGGCGTGGTGGTCGATGTCGGCGCCGGCGTCACCACGCTGAAGCGGGGCGACCACGTCATTCCGCTCTACACGCCAGAATGTCGCCAATGCGAATATTGCCTCAGCCGCAAGACCAATCTCTGCGTGGCGATCCGTGCCACCCAGGGGCGCGGCGTCATGCCGGACGGCAGCAGCCGCTTCTCCTGTGACGGAGCGCCGATCTCTCACTACATGGGCACGTCGACCTTCTCGAACTTCACGGTGCTGCCGGAAATCGCGTTGGCAAAGATCCGCCCCGACGCGCCGTTCGACAAGGTCTGCTACATCGGATGCGGCGTCACCACCGGCATCGGCGCGGTGATCAATACCGCGAAGGTCGAGGCCGGCGCCCGTGCCGTGGTATTCGGCCTCGGCGGCATCGGGCTGAATGTGGTTCAGGGGCTGCGCATGGTTGGCGCCGAACAGATCGTCGGCGTCGATCTCAATCCCCGGCGCCGGGCGCTGGCGGAGAAATTCGGCATGACCGATTTCGTCAACCCGGCCGAGGTCGAGGGCGACCTGGTGCCCTATCTGGTCAACCTCACCAAGGGCGGCGCCGACTACACGTTTGAGTGCGTGGGCAACGTGAAGCTCATGCGCCAGGCCCTGGAATGCGCCCATCGCGGATGGGGCAAGTCAATCGTCGTCGGCGTCGCCGGCGCCGGACAGGAGATATCGACCCGGCCGTTCCAGCTGGTCACCGGGCGGGTCTGGATGGGCACGGCCTTCGGTGGCGCCCGCGGGCGAACCGACGTGCCGCGCATCGTGGACTGGTACATGGACGGGCGAATCAATATCGACGACCTCATCACCCATGTCCTGCCGTTCGAGCAGATCAATCATGGCTTCGAGCTGATGCGCCGCGGCGATAGCATCCGCAGCGTGGTCGTCTACTGAGCTAGCCCCGCAACGCGCGCCTGGCGACGCCCGCGAGGAAGCCGGCGGCGTTGGGCAGGATGGCGTCGTTGAAATCGTAGTTGGAATTGTGCAGTTCCCGCCCCCCCTCGGACGGGCCATTGCCGATCCACACGAAGGCGCCGGGCCGCTCGTGCAGGAACCAGCCGAAATCCTCGCTCGTCATCGCCGGCGCCAGGTCGCGGCGGAATGGAATGCCGGCCTCCTGGCACGCAGCTGCCGCCATATCCGCCTCGGCGCGATGGTTCACCGTCGCGCTGATGCCGGGTGGGATCGACACCTGGGCGAGCACCCCGAAGGTGGCGGCAACGCCCGCGGCAATGCGGTGTATCGCCGCCTCGGTCTCAAGCCGCGTCGCCTCGTTGAAGCTGCGGCAGGTACCCCGCAAGGTGACACGAGTCGGAATCTGATTGGAGGCGACGCCGCCATCCACCATGCAGATCGATACCACCGCCGGTTGCATTGGGTCGAGGTTGCGTGACACCACCGATTGCAGAGCGACAATGAGATGGCCCGCGGCCAGCATCGGGTCGCGCGTCAGGTGCGGCATGGCGGCGTGGCCCGAGTGGCCGTCCAGGGTGATTTCCAGGCGGGTGCCACCAGCCATCACAGCGGCATCGTGCACGGCGACGGTACCGGCCTCGAGCCCTGGCCAGTTGTGGTAGCCGAAGATGCGCTCCATCGGGAATCGGTCGAGCAGCCCATCTTCCAGCATCGCCTTCGCGCCGCCATACCCCTCCTCGGCCGGCTGAAATACCAGTTGCACGGTGCCCGACCAGGTGGTGTCGCGCGCCAGCAGGGCGGCCGCACCCAGCAGGGACGTCGTATGGCCGTCATGGCCGCAGGCATGCATCACGCCGGGATTATGGCTGGCATGGGCCGCTCCCGTCGTCTCGGTGATCGGCAGCGCGTCCATGTCGGCCCGCAATCCGACGCTGCGGTTGGATTGTCCGCGGCTGATGGTGGCGACCACCCCATGGCCCCCGACCCCGGCGACATGGGGAATGCCGAGCTCCGCCAGCCGGGCACAAACGAAGGCCGCAGTTTGCGCCTCCTGCAGCGATAATTCGGGGTTGGTGTGCAAGTGCCGGCGCCACGCGGCAAGGGTTTCGGCGAGCGATGCGTCCATGCCCGCAGCATTCCACCGCAGACGCGGCTTGGCCAGAGGCGACCGAACCGGATGCGGCAAGAAATATTTCAGGCCCCGGGCAGTTTGCCGTTTTCTCGCCATGACTCGCCGCCATGGTGCGCCGGCCGGGCGGGTGCGCGGCGCTGGAGGTCATATGGATCGGCTTGTGGTCGTGTCGAACCGGGTGCCGTTGCCCTCCTCGGGGCAGCAGGCCGGTGGGCTCGCCGTGGCGCTGGACGGGCTGATGGCCAAGCGCGGCGGGCTCTGGTTTGGCTGGAGCGGCCGCGTGGCGCAGGGCGCCCATTCCGCCGATCCCATGATCGAAAGCGCCGGCGCCGTCGATTACGTCACCGTCGACCTGACGCAGGACGAGCACGATCGCTATTACAACAACTTCTCCAACGGCGTGCTGTGGCCCCTCCTGCACACCATGCCCGAGCTGATGCGGTTCGATCGCCGGGACGCGCGCAGCTATGCCGCCGTCAACACCCGCCTCGCCGCAACCCTGGCGAAGCTGCTGCGGCCGAGCGACCTGATCTGGGTGCATGACTACCACCTGCTGCTGCTGCCCGCCGCCCTGCGGGCGCTGGGTGTGACTAACCCGATCGGGTTTTTCCTGCACATCCCCTTCGCCGCCCCTGACGTGCTCGCGGCCGCCCCGGAAGTGGCCAACCTGGTGCGGGACCTGCTGGCTGCGGATCTGATTGGCTTCCAGACCGACAACGACATGGCCAATTTCGCCGCCGCCGCGCAGACCCTGGCCGGGGCCGTCCGGCTTTCCGCAAGCTCCCTGATGCTGGGCGGTCGGCGCATCCGCCTCGGCGTATTTCCGGTCGAGATCGAGGCGCATTCCTTCGCCCGTATGGCGGCCGAAATGGAATGCAGCGAGAGCAGTGAGCGGCTGCGTCGCAGCCTTGACGGCCAGGCGCTGATCCTCGGCATCGACCGGCTCGACCCGACCAAGGGGCTGATGCAACGCCTCGGCGGGCTGCGCGCGCTGCTGGAGAAGCACCCCGCCTGGAACCGCCGTGTGACGATGCTGCAGATCGCGGCGATGTCGCGAAAGGACGTCGGCAGCTACCGTTCCCTGCGTGACGCGCTGGACAGCGAGGCCGGCTGTCTCAATGCCGATATCGGCGAGCCGGACTGGTCACCCCTGCGCCTGGTCTCCAAGGCCAGCCTCCGCCCGACGGTCTCCGGCTTCATGCGGCTGGCGCGGGTCGGGCTGGTGACGCCGCTGCGCGACGGCATGAATTT
>JAGXAV010000649.1 GCA_018971455.1 Rhodospirillales bacterium | reverse complement strand
CGAGCGACTGCATGCCCACGCCCAGGCGCGCTGCGTTCATCATCACAAACATCGCCGCCAGGCCCTTGTGGGGTTGGCCGACCAGGGTACCGACTGCGCCGTCGAGGTTGATCTGCGCAGTGGCGTTGCCGTGAATTCCCATCTTGTGCTCGAGGCCGCCGCAGAAGATCGGGTTGCGCGCGCCCAGCGTGCCGTCGGCGTTGACCATGAACTTGGGCACGACGAACAGCGAGATGCCCTTGGAGCCGGCCGGTGCATCCGGCAGGCGCGCCAGCACGAGGTGGACGATGTTCTCGGCCATGTCGTGCTCGCCCCAGGTGATGAAGATCTTGTTGCCGCTGATGCGGTAGTGATCCCCCTCGGGCACGGCGCGGCTGCGCAGCGCGGCCAGATCGGATCCGGCCTGCGGCTCGGTGAGATTCATGGTGCCGGTCCAGCGGCCGGCGACCATGGGCTCCAGAAAGCGCTGCTTGAGCGCCTCGCTGCCGTGGTGGGCAATCGCCTCCACGGCACCGAGCGTGAGCATCTGGCACAGGCTGAAGGCCAGGTTGGACGATTTCCACATCTCCAGCACGGCGGTGGACACCAGCGTGGGCAGTCCTTGACCGCCCCACTCTGTGGAGGCCGGCATTCCAATCCAGCCGTTCTCGCAGAAGCTGGACCAGGCCTCGCGAAAGCCATCGGCGGGCGTGACCTCGCCATCGTGCCAGCGCGCGCCCTGCACATCGCCCGTACGGTTGAGTGAATCCAGCACGCCGGCGGCATAGTGGGCTGCCTCCTGCAGGATGGCCTCGACCAGGTCGGGTGTGGTCTCTTCATGGCCGGGCTGGGCGCAGATCGCTTCCAGGCCTCCGACTTCCTTCATCGTGAACAGCATGTCGCGCAAGGGCGCGGTATAGACAGACATGGCGGACTCCTTTGATGGTAGCGATCAAGCGTTTTGCGGTGTCGGCTGCAACGGGCGCAGTTCTGGCACGGCCTCTTGCGGAGTCGCCGACGTCGGGCCGCCGTACTTGATAAACGCCAGGGCGATTGCGCCGAGGACTCCGAAACCGCCGATCACCAGGAAGTTCTGTTCCAGCGGTAGTTCCAGTGCGACGATCTGGCCGATCAGCAGAGGCGCCGCAATAGCACCCAGGCGCCCTACGCCGGAGGCCATGCCGATACCGGTCGAGCGGATGGACATCGGGTAGAACTGCCCGCAGAAGGCATAGGCCACCAGTTGCGCACCAGTGGTGCAGGCGCCGACCGCGCCAATGATCAGATAGCGCACCTCGGTCAAGGTCTGGAACGTCATCAGGTACAGCAGCACGCCGCCCAGCGCATACATCGCCACCAGCACCCACTTGATGTTGAACTTGTCGGCGAGCCACCCGCCGCACACGGCACCGATGATCGCGCCAACATTCAGCGCGATCACGAAGCTGAGGGCAGACCCCAGGCTGTAGCCAGCCATCGCCATCAGCTTGGTCAGCCAGCTACTGAGCGCATAGACCATGAACAGACCCGAGAAGAAGGCGACCCAGAACAGCGCCGTGCTCAGGCCCCGCCCGTCCTGGAAAAGGCGGGTAACCGGTGCACCTGCCATGCGGTCAGCTGCCGGCACGAAGAACTGGGCGTCCGCCGGGTGCTTGCCGCCCGGCTGGAGATGGCGTGCCACTTCGGCTAGCTCACCATTGCGACGCTGAGCGATCAGGTAGGTCATGGAC
>JAGXAV010000648.1 GCA_018971455.1 Rhodospirillales bacterium | reverse complement strand
TGCCGTCGGCCCGGCGGGCGACGGCGACGACGTCGCGGTAGAGGCCGGGGGCGTGCGGCGCGTTCAGCGCCAGCTCGCGCCGCGCCGCCCGCTCGCGCCCGGCGAGGGAGGAAAAATCGAGGAAGGAGAGCCGCACCGCCTTGCGCAGCTTCCAGACCGTGTCCGCGCCGCGGAACACCGCGGAGATATGCGTCTCGATCGGGGCCGCGCCGGCGAGGCGCTCCAGCAGGGCGGCCGTCGCCGCCTGGCCGGGCGGGACGGTCATCGCGGCGGCGCCCCGGTGCACGCCATGGCCCCTGCCGCGCTACGGGTAGAGCTTGCTGGTGGTCCACCCGCCGGGGGCGGCGGTGTAGATGGTGCGGTCATGCAGCCGGTACGGCATGTCCTGCCAGAACTCCATCAGCCGCGGGGCGAGCCGGTAGCCCGACCAGTGCGGCGGGCGGGGAATCGCCTCCCCGGGATAGCGGGCCTCGAACTCGGCGAGGCGGCGCTCCAGCTCGGCGCGCGCGGGCAGCGGGCGGGATTGCTGCGAGGCCCAGGCGCCGAGGCGGGAGATGCGGGCGCGGCTGGCGTAATAGGCGTCGGCCTCGGCATCGGTGACGTCGCTGACCGACCCCTCGATGCGGATCTGGCGGTGCCGCGATTTCCAGTGGAACAGCAGGGCCGCGTGCGGATTGGCGGTGAGCTCGCCGCCCTTGCGGCTCTGCTTGTTGGTGTAGAAGACGAAGCCCTGCGCGTCCCAGCCCTTGAGCAGCACGATGCGCGCCGAGGGCAGGCCGTCCGCCGTGGCGGTGGCCAGGGTCATCGCATTGGCGTCGCCCGGCTCGCTCTGCTCGGCCTCGGCGAACCAGGTCTGGAAATGGGCGAAGGGATCGAGCATGGCGGTGTTCCTCGGGCGCTGCCGCTTTGTGCCCCGCCCGGCGCCGCAAGCCAAGCATCGCCGCCGCGATTCTCTTGGACTTGTGGGCCGTGCGGCTCTTGCCCGCCCGGCGGGGGCATGTCACGAAAGGGCGGTGGCAGGTAACATTCCAGGGACGTGAACATGGCCGATAGCGAGACTGCCGTGACCCCCGTTGCGGGGAATTTGATGGCGGGCAAGCGCGGCCTGATCATGGGCGTCGCCAATGACCGCTCGCTGGCCTGGGGCATCGCCGCCGCCTGCGCCGCACAGGGCGCCGAGCTGGCCTTCACCTATCAGGGCGACGCGCTCGAACGCCGGGTGCGCCCGCTCGCCGCCAGCGTGCGCTCCGAGCTGGTGCTGCCCTGCGACGTGACCGACGACGCCAGCATGGACGCCGCCTTCGCCGCGGTAGCGAAAAGCTGGGGGCGGCTCGATTTCGTGCTGCACGCCATCGGCTACGCCGACAAGCAGTTCCTGCGCGGCCGCTACCTGGACACGCCGCGCGCGGCCTTCCTGCAGGCGATGGACATCTCCTGCTTCAGCTTCACCGACATCGCGCGCCGCGCCGCCCCCCTGATGGCGCCCGGCGGCGCGCTGCTGACGCTGTCCTATATCGGCGCCGAGCGGGTGACGCCGCATTACAACGTAATGGGGGTCGCCAAGGCGGCGCTGGAGGCCTCGGTGCGCTATCTGGCGACCGATCTCGGCGCCCAGGGCATCCGCGTCAACGCCATCAGCGCCGGGCCGATCAAGACGCTGGCGGCCAGCGGCATCGGCGATTTCCGCTACATCCTGCGCTGGAACCAGCTCAA
>JAGXAV010000647.1 GCA_018971455.1 Rhodospirillales bacterium | reverse complement strand
GGCGGCCAGCCGCGCGACATGCCGCCCCAGCCGGTGCGCCAGCGCCGGTGCGAGATCAGCGCCGCGCACCGGCCCGCCGACCAGCAGCGCGATGCGGGGATGCGGCAGGTGGCCCAGCCGCTCCTGCCAAGCCACGCGCGCCTGGGCGAGCAGGGTCGGCGAGACGCGATGCGGCGCGCCCAGCACCGGCATGACGGTCGGCGCGGCCGGCGGATTGTCATGCGCCGGGATCACCAGCAGGTCGAATATGTCGGTGCGCAGCAGGCCGCCGAGGCCCGGGCTCATGCAGTGCACGTTGCGGCACCCGAACCGCGCCTTCAGCCAGAGCGCCACGGCGGCGGACCGGCGCCCGGCCGAAATCACCAGCCGCGGCCCATCGGCGGCGATGCCGGGCGGCTCCTGCTCCGGCAGCTCGGCGCCGATCGTCCGGCGCAGCGGAACGGGCAGGCCGAGCAGCGAGCCCTGCCGCGCCAGCCCCGCGATATGCGCCATCCAGTTGAACGACAGGCGCATCCGCCGGAACGGGACGCCGAGCCGCTCGGCGATGCCCACCGTCTGCGCCGACGTGCCGGCGCGCGGGTCGTCGAGAACCCAGACGCGCTCCCGCGGCAGCCGCGCGGTGCCCGACGCGCGCTGGGCGCTGTGCCGGGCCTCCGTCACGGCGATGGACGCATGGCGGCGGGGCGGCTAGGAAGCGCGCTCAGACCGAACGCATGACAGACCGGGAGCGCCGCCATGGAGAAGCTGCACATGACCGATTGGGATCGGGACGCCGCACTGACCACGGCTCGCATCCTGCTGGAGATCAAGGCTGTCAATTTCCGCCCCGAGGAACCTTATACATTCACGTCGGGCTGGAAGTCGCCCGTCTACATCGATTGCCGCCGCATCATCTACTTCCCGCGCGCCCGCGCCAAGATCTGCGAGCTCGCCGTCGAGCTCATCGGCCGGCATGTCGGCTTCGAGACCATCGAGGCGGTGGCGGGCGGCGAGACCGCCGGCATTCCCTTCGCCGCCTGGATCGCCGATCGCATGCTGGCCCCGATGGCCTATGTGCGCAAGAAGCCAAAGGGCTTCGGCCGCAATGCGCTGATCGAGGGCGATGTGCCGGAGGGCCGGCGCACGCTGCTGGTCGAGGATCTGACCACCGATGGCGCCTCGAAGATACAGTTCGCCCAGGCGCTGCGCGACGCCGGCGCGCTCGTCAATCACGCCTTCGTGGTGTTCTTCTACGGCGTCTTTCCCGGCAGCTTCGAGACGCTGAAGCGCATGGACATCACCCTGCACCATCTGTGCACCTGGTGGGACGTGCTGGAGGCCTGCCGCGACCGGCCGTATTTCTCCGACGCGGCGCTCGGCGAAGTGCGCAGGTTCCCGGAGAATCCGGTGAGCTGGTCCGCCGCCCATGGCGGCGTATCGAGCGCCGAGGAGGCCGCCGCGCGCAAGCAGAAGGCGATGTGAGCGCCTACACCCGCTCGCTCAGCGCGATCGCCACCTTGCAGCCGGCCTTGATGACGCGCGAGAGCAGCGCGTAGCCCGGCGCCTGCTCGGCGCCATGGGCGAGGCCGATGTCGCGGTGCTCGAGTTCCTCGGCGCGGAACTGCTCCACGGTGTCGCGCAGCGCCGCCTCGTCCTCGCCGAGCTGCGCCACCTGGCCCGCGTAATGCTCGTCGATCGCCTCCTCCACGGCCACCGTGCAGGCCATCGCCGCGCG
>JAGXAV010000646.1 GCA_018971455.1 Rhodospirillales bacterium | reverse complement strand
GCCCGGCTGATGCGCAGGGTGGCCAGCCGCGTCAGCCCGCTCGCCGCATCCAGCCGCGGCGCGCGCCGCCACCCGCCATCGACGACGATGCGCACCCCCGGCACGGTCAGCGAGGTCTCGGCGATCGAGGTTGCCAGCACCACCCGCCGCCCCGCCGCCGGCCGCAGCGCCAGATCCTGGGCGGCGGGCGGCAGCTCGCCATGCAGCGGCAGCACCAGCGCGCCGCAGCCGGCCAGCGCGGCCTCGGTCCGGCGGATCTCGCCCATGCCGGGCAGGAAGGCGAGGATGTCGCCCGGCTTCCCGGCTTCCCCGGGTTCGGCGAGCGCCGCGCGCACCGCGCGGGCCATCGCCTCGGGCAGGTCGCGCAGGCCGGCGAGGTCGCGCGCCGCGTGGCGGATCTCCACCGGATGGGCGCGCCCCGCGCTTTCGATGATCTCGCCGTCGAGCAGCCGGGCGAGCCGCGCGCCGTCGGCGGTGGCCGACATGGCGAGCAGGCGCAGCTCCGGCCGCAACGTCACCTGCAGATGCCGGCAGAAGGCCAGCGCCATGTCGGCGTCGAGCCCGCGCTCATGCACCTCATCGAGGATGACCAGCCCGACGCCGTCGAGCCCGGGATCGCCCAGCAGGCGGCGCACCAGCAGCCCCTCGGTCACCACCTCCACGCGGGTCGCCGCCGAGACGGCGGAGTCCAGGCGGGTCCGGTAGCCGATCACCTGCCCGACCTGCTCGCCACGCAGGGCGGCCATACGGGCCGCCGCCGCCCGTGTCGCCAGGCGCCGCGGCTCCAGCATGACGATGCGCTGCCCGCCAAGCCAGGACTCGTCGAGCAGTGCCGGCGGCACCAGCGTGGTCTTGCCGGCGCCGGGCGGGGCGATCAGCACGGCATTGCGCCCGGCCGCGAGCGCGGCCCGCAGCGCCGGCAGGCTTGCCAGGACGGGCAGTTCGGGTTCAGGAGGTGGCGCGGATGTCACCGTCGCCGCGTATCACCGATCCGCCGCGCGGAGTAGGATGAGTTATGGCAATCAGGCGTATCTGGCTGGCCGGTCTGGCGCTGCTCGCGGCCGTCGCGCCGCCCGCATGGGGCGCGCAGAGCGACAGCGTCACCAGCGCCCGCGCAGCCGCCACGCTGGTCAGCGAAAGCGACGCCGTGGCACCCGGCCAGCCGGTCCGCGTCGGCCTGCGGCTGCGCATGGCGCCGGGCTGGCACACCTACTGGAAGAATCCCGGGGATGCCGGCGCCGCCCCGAGCCTGGCCTTCCGCCTGCCCGCCGGCGTCACCGCCGGGCCGATCCGCTGGCCCGCGCCGTCGCGCAATGCCGAGGGTCCGCTGATGACCTACGGCTATGCCGGCGATCTGCTGCTGCCGGTCACCCTGCGCGGCGCGGCGGGCGCGCTCGCCGTCCACCTGCACGCCACCTGGCTGGTGTGCCAGAATATCTGCGTCCCCGAGCAGGGCGATTTCACGCTCGAGCTGCCGGCCGGCACGCCCGCCCCCTCGGCGCAGGCCGGGCTGTTCGCCGCCGCCGACGCGGCGATGCCGCGCCCGGCGCCGTGGTCCGCGCGCATCGCCCCGGACGGCGTGCTGACACTCTCCGGCCCCGGTCTGTCGCCCGCCGCCGTGCGCGCGGCCTGGTTCATCCCGGACGGCGACACGCTGGCCAACGCCGCGCCGCAGACGATGACGGCCGCGCCCGACCGGCTCGCCCTGCAGCTG
>JAGXAV010000645.1 GCA_018971455.1 Rhodospirillales bacterium | reverse complement strand
GGCTCGACGCGACGCTCGCCGCCGCCGGCATCGGCCCCGGTTTCACGCTGACCGGCCCCGATGGCGCCGCCATCCGCGATGTGGACATCACCGTGCTGCGCCATGGCGCCATGCGGGTGATCGGGCTGCAACGCGACCAGGCGGGTGCTTCGGAGAGATTGGTGCTGTACCTCGACCGCGCGGCGTGGGTGCGCGACCTGGCATCGCCGGGCGCCGCGCGGCGGCGCCGGACCGTCGCGCTGACGCTGGATGGCGCGCTGCCGACGATCCTCGGCCTCACCGCGCCGGGCGGCGCCGGCGGGCCCTGATCAGCCGATCGACATCAGGCTGGCATTGCCGCCGGCCGCCGCGGTGTTGGTCGAGATGGAGCATTCCTCGAGCAGCCGGCTCAGATCGTACTCCTCGCCGGCGGCGAGGGCCGCGGCGCTCATCGCCAGGATCGGCAGGATCGGTCCGTCGCGGCCGGCAATTTCGCGCGCGAGGGCGCGCAGCGCCGGCGCATCGCCCTCGAAGAGCACGGCGCGCAGATCGGGCATGCCCGCCAGCGTGTCGCCGGTGGCGATCTGGCTGGCGAGGTCCGGCGGCAGGGCGGCGAGCGGGTCGCGCGCGGGGTTGGCGGTGAGGATGAACGCGGTATTGCCGGTCGCCAGGATGGCGCCGATCTGCACCAGCATCCCGGTCTCGGTGGCGGCGATGGCGGCGATGCGGCCGCGCGGGTGGAGCGTGTAGACGTTGCGCTCGCCGACCGGGCCGGCCAGCTCGGCGCGCGCGCCCAGCGCGGAGCGGGAGATCTGGCTCACGCAGCGCTCGGCGGCCAGGGCATGGCTGCCGGCGCGCAGCCAGTCGGCATAGGCGCGGGCCGGCGCCAGCGCGGCCGCGGCGCCTTCCATGCCGTCGAGCGCGCGCAGCGGCGGGCGGGCGAGCAGGCGCGCGAGATAGAGCGGGCCGCCCGCCTTGGGGCCGGTGCCGGACAGGCCGGAGCCGCCGAAGGGCTGCACGCCGACCACGGCGCCGATGATGTTGCGGTTGACGTAGATGTTGCCCGCGCCGACGCGGCCGACGACGCGGGCGATGGTCTCGTCGAGGCGGGTGTGCAGGCCGAAGGTCAGGCCGTAGCCGGTGGCGTTGATCGCGTCGATCAATCCGTCGAGCTCGTCGCGGCGGTAGCGCAGCACGTGCAGCACCGGGCCAAACACCTCGCGCTCGACATCGGCGACGCGGTCGATCTCGATGATGGTGGGAGCGACGAAGGTGCCGTGCGTCGTCGCCGGCGGCAGGGCAAGCTCGTCGATGGCGTGGCCGCGCGCGCGCATCGTCTCGATATGGGTGCGGATGCCGTCGCGCGCTTCGGCGGTGATGACCGGCCCGACATCGACGCTGAGCCGGTCGGGGTTGCCGATCTCGAGCTCCCGCAGGGCGCCTTTCAGCATCGCCAGGGTGCGCTCGGCGATGTCCTCCTGCAGGCAGAGGATGCGCAGCGCCGAGCAGCGCTGGCCGGCGGAGTCGAAGGCGGAGGCGATGACGTCGCCGACCACCTGTTCGGCGAGCGCGGTGGAATCGACGACCAGCGCGTTCTGCCCGCCGGTCTCGGCGATCAGCGGCACCGGGCTGCCGTCCGGGTTGAGCCGCCTCGCCAACTCGCGCTGGATCAGCCGCGCCACCGCGGTCGAGCCGGTGAACACCACCCCGCGCGCGCGCGCATCGGCCACCAGAC
>JAGXAV010000644.1 GCA_018971455.1 Rhodospirillales bacterium | reverse complement strand
AAGGTGGAACAGCCGGCGAGGCCGATGCCGGCGGCCAGGATGAGGGCGAGCGAGCGCGGATGCATGCGGGTCTCCTTCGTGCAGAACGGATCTAGGCAATCGCCTGCGTATCGACCAGGGCCGGGCTCACCGCGGTGAGGCTGGCGGCATGGGCGTGCAGGCGCGGCAGCAGATGGTCGCGGAACACGCCGGCGGCACTGCGCGCGGCGGCCGGGGCATCGGGCCGGGCCAGCAGCCGGGCGCACAGCCATGCGGCGGTGAGGGTGCCGGTGATCTGAAGGAAGGCGCTCGCGCCCGCCTCGGCCGCACGCGGTTCGGCGCCGCGCAGCCAGGCGGCGGCGGCGCGGGCGGCGGCGGTCTCGCCGTGCAGGGCAGGGGCCTCGGCGGCGATGTCGTCCATCAGCGCGGCGAAGGCGGCACCCTGGTCGCGCAGCAGGCCGCGCCTGAGCAGGGTCAGCCCCTGGATGCCGTTGGTGCCCTCGTAGATCGGCGTGATGCGCGCGTCGCGCAGGATCTGCGCGGCCCCGGTCTCCTCGACGAAGCCCATGCCGCCATGGACCTGCACGCCCAGGCTCGCCGCCTCGACGCCGGCATCGGTGCACCAGGCCTTGGCGACGGGGATGAGCATTTGGCCGCGCGCGCTGTCGGGCTGCATCGCCGCATAGAGCGCCAGCAGGCGGCCGCCGAGCGCCAGCGCCCGCATGGTCCACAGCATGCGCCGCACATCGGGATGGGCGATGATCGCAGCACCGCCCTGCTCGCGGATGGCGGCGAAATCGGCGGCGCGGCGGAAGGCGCGCTCGGCCGCGGCGACGCCCTGGATGGCGACGCCGAGCCGGGCCGCGTTCATCATGGCGAACATCGCCGGCAGGCCGCGATGCGGCGCGCCGACCAGTTCGCCGCGCGCCCCCTCGAAGGCCATCACGCAGGTCGGGCTGGCATGGATGCCGAGCTTGTGCTCGATGGAGACGCAGGAGACGCCGTTGGCCGATCCGTCGGCCCGCAGCTTGGGCACGGCGAAGAGCGAAATCCCGGCACTGCCGGCGGGCGCGTCCGGCAGGCGCGCCAGCACCATGTGCAGGATGTTCTGCGCCATGCCGTGCTCGCCCCAGGTGATGAAGATCTTCTGGCCGGAGATGCGGAACCCGTCGCCCTCGGGCACCGCGCGGCTGCGCACGCCGGCCAGGTCGGAGCCGGATTGCGGCTCGGTCAGGCACATCGTGCCGGTCCAGCGCCCCTCGATCAGCGGCGCGAGCAGGCGCGATTGCTGGTCCGGCGTGCCGTGCGCCTCGAGCAGCGCGATGGCGTCCTGGGTCAGCATCGGGCACAGGCCGAAGGCCATGTTGGCGCTGCTCACCGGCTCCTGGGCGGCAAGCGCCACCACCGGCGCGATGCCCTGGCCGCCATGGGCCGGGTCGGCGGCGATGCCGACCCAGCCGGCCTCGGCATAGGCGCGGAACGCCTCGGCGAAGCCGGGGGGTGCGGTCACCACGCCATCGGCCAGCCGCGCGCCGACCTGGTCGCCGATGCGGTCGAGCGGCGCCAGCACGCCCTCGGCGGTGCGCGTCGATTCGGCGAGGATGGCGGCGGTGTCGGCCTCGTCCATGGCGTCGAAGCCCAGCACGTGGTGCAGCAGCCAGGCGGTTTCCTCCGGCGGCACGGTCAGGCCCATGGCAGATCTCCTGTGTTGGCTCCTCTTACCCCGCCGCGCGGC
>JAGXAV010000643.1 GCA_018971455.1 Rhodospirillales bacterium | reverse complement strand
GCGCGGGTGGTGCTCGGCCGGCAGCGCGTGCTGCGCGATGTCAGCCTGCGGGCGGACAGCGACGGCCTCATCACCAGCGACGCCTCGCTGACCGGGCGGACCGAGGCGGTGGCCGGCGGCAGGCTGACCGGGTCGGCCGGGTTCGATTTGCGCATCACCCCGCAGGCCGGCGGGCGGGTGCTGACCGGCCATGCCGTCGATGCCGGGGCGCTGCTGAACGATCTGGGCGTGATTCGCGAGATGCGCGGCGGGGCGCTGACCCTCAGCGGGCGCTACGACGACAGCACGGCACTGCACCGGCTGAGCGGCAGCGCCGAGATCTCGAGCTTCCGCATCCAGAACGCGCCGGCGATGGTACGGCTGCTGGAGGCGATGACCCTGTATGGCCTGGTGGGCATGGTGCAGGGCCCGGGCCTGGGCTTCGACCGGCTGATCGCGCCGTTCCAGCTGACCGGCGACACTCTGGAGTTGCAGGATGCGCGGGCCTTCAGCACGGCGCTCGGCATGACGGCGCGGGGCACCATCAACCTCGCCGGCGGCGCCTGCGACCTGCACGGCACGATCGTGCCGGCCTATTTCTTCAATTCCCTGCTCGGTGGCATTCCTTTCATCGGCCGCATCTTCAGCCCCGAGCCGGGCGGCGGACTGTTCGCCGCGACCTATTCGCTGCGCGGGCCGTGCGACGACCCGCAGGTCGGCGTCAATCCGCTGGCGGCCCTCACGCCCGGCTTCCTGCGCGGCGTGTTCGGCATTTTCGACGGGCCGGGCGGCCCCGCGCCGCCGGCGGCGCGCACCGATACCGGCGGCTCCAAATAGGCTTGCGCGCGGCGCGGCGCGGCGGGAAGCTCGCGCCATGAGCGCACCCCCGGACGTTGCGGCCATCCTGTTCGACACGTTCGGCAGCGTGGTCGATTGGCGCGGCAGCCTGATCGACGAGCTGACCGCATGGGGGCAGGGCCGCGGCATCGCCGCGGATTGGGCCAGGCTGGTCGATGCCTGGCGGGCGGGCTACGCGCCGGCGATGGACCGCGTGCGGCGCGGCGAGCTGCCCTGGACGCGCCAGGACGATCTGCACCGCGCCACCCTGGTCCGGCTGGTCGGCGAATTCGGCATTGCCGGGCTGAGCGAGGCCGATCTCGATCACATCAACCGCGGCTGGCACCGGCTGCGCCCGTGGCCCGATTCGGTGGCGGGGCTCACCCGGCTGCGGCGGCGCTACATCATCGGCCCGTTGTCGAACGGCAACGTGGCGCTGCTGGTGAACATGGCGAAATCCGCCGGCCTGCCATGGGACATGGTGTTCGCCACGGAATTGTTCCGCCACTACAAGCCCGACCCCGAGACCTATCTCGGCGCCTGCGACCTGCTCGGCCTGCCGCCGGCGCGGGTGATGATGGCCGCCGCCCATAACGGCGATCTGCACGCCGCCCGCGCCTGCGGGCTGCGCACCGGCTTCTTTCCGCGCCCGACCGAGTACGGGCCGGGTCAGGTTTGCGATTGTGCGGCCGAAGAGGCGTGGGACGTGGTGGCGACCGATATGTCGGACCTCGCGGGCCGGCTGGGGTGCTGAGGCGCTAGGCGAGGCGCACCAGCCGGTGATGCTTGCGTCCGGAGGATATTTTGACGCCCGCGCGCAGCGCCGCCTCGGCCACGGTCTGCCCCTCATCGGTGATCGCCACGTCGTCGAGGCGGGCGCCGCCGCCGCGGATCAGACGCC
>JAGXAV010000642.1 GCA_018971455.1 Rhodospirillales bacterium | reverse complement strand
ACCGTATCTGACAATTCCTGACTTGATTTTCGATTTTACGGGACTCCGACATGGCCAGACCCCAGGTGACACCCACCCGGCAGGACCGCCCCGGCAAGACCAGGGGATTGCGGGCCCGGCTCGCCGCCTGGCTCGGCGCGCGGCGCGGCGCCTCCACGCTGGAATTCGCCGTCTGCTTCCCGATCTTCCTGTTCGGCGTCTTCATCGTGCTCGAGAACGGCTACGCGCTGTTCGCCCAGAGCCTGCTCGACAACGCCACCAACGACGCCGCCCGCCTCATCCGCACCGGGCAGGTGCAGAACGCCGGCGGCTCCTCGGCGGCCTTCCGCACGCGTCTGTGCAACGATGTCGGGCCGGTCATTCCCTGCAGCGCCATCACCTTCAACGTCCAGGCCGCGGCCAGCTTCGCGGCCCTCAACAGCACCGTGCAGACCAATGGCGGCAAGATGGCCTCCACCAGCTTCACCCCCGGCACGCCGGGCCAGGATGTCATGGTGCAGGTCGCCTACCAGCGCCCCTACCTCATCCCCTATGTCGGCGCGGTGATCGGCCAGGCCAATCCGGGCCTGATGGTCGCCACCGCCGCCTTCCAGAACGAGCTCTTCTGATGCGCGCGCCCATCCGCCTCCGCCACCCCCGCGCGCTGCGGGCCGACCGTCGCGGCGTCGTCGCCATCGAGCTCGCCATGCTCACCCCGCTGCTGATGCTGATGTTCTTCGGCTGTCTGGAGATCTCCCAGCTGGCCCGCGCCAACAAGGTCGTGACCAACGCCGCCGAGACGATCGCCGATCTTGCCGCGCGGGAGGGGGATTACTCGGCGGCCGCCATCGCCAATGTGTGCCACGGCGGCAAGCTGGTGCTCAGCCCGTTCGACGCCTCCACCCTCAAGGTCGCCATCGCCAGCGTCACCCACAACGCCGCCACCGGCACGACGACGACGGACTGGCAGGACACGTCCTGCGGCTCCGCGAACCCGATGGCCAATCCGGTCGCCAGCGCCGGCAACCTGGTGGCCGCCAGCGGCGACAGCGTCATCGTCGTCCAGGCCTCCTACACCTACACCGCGCTCACCTCGATGTTCCTGCCCCTCCACTACACGCTGACGCAGACCGCCTTTGCGCGGCCGCACTGAGGAAACCGCCATGTCCATATCCGCACTCGCAACGGCATCGCGCGGCCCGCGGCGCGGCGCGCCATGGCCGGCCGCCATGCTGCGCGCCCGGCGCGGCGCGGTCGCCATATCCTTCAGCGTCCTGATGGTGCCGATGACGCTCGCCGTGGGCGGCGCCATCGACTACACCCACACGGTGCAGTTCCGCACCCAGTTGCAGGGCGTGGTGGACAGCGCGGCGCGGAGCGCCGCGACCGTCTATGTCAGCACCTCCACCAGCGCCGCGGCGACGACGACCTCGGCCAACTACATGAATGCCGGCATCGCGAGCCTGCCGGCCAGCAGCGGCGTCACCTTCACCACCACGCCGACCGTGCTGACCGACTCCGCGGGGCAGACCACCGGCTACCAGGTGGTGGTGACGGCGAAGGCGTCGATGCCGACGACCTTCCTCGGCAGCATCATGAGCACGATCCCGGTCTCGGTCACCGCGACCGCGCTCAACCCGGTCATCTACGCCAATCCCACCGCAGGCAATTTCAAGTCGAGCGCCTGGGATGCCAACAAGCTCTACTGGTACATCGTGCCTTCGGGCGGCGGCATTCCGCCCA
>JAGXAV010000641.1 GCA_018971455.1 Rhodospirillales bacterium | reverse complement strand
GGTCTATTTGCAGAACGGGGTTTGCGTGCTTCCGCCCGAAAACGATCACACTCGCCGCTTGAAGATGGTCGAGAACGAGATCGTCGAGGGTGGCGGCGAAGCCTTTCTGCTGAACGCCAACGGATTTGACAAGGTCCAGTCCGACCAGATCTTGGCGCGCTTCACAACCGAGCGAAACGACGCTTATGCCGAGTTCATCGAGCGCTGCGGCGGGTTCGAGGATGAGATACGCCGCGAAAGCGAGGCCGGGAAGTTCACATATGCCGAGTTGGAAGAAAACGACGAGGACCTGAGAAAGCTGCGGTCCTGGCTCGAGAAGATTCGCAAGCTCGACTTCTACGGAGCGTCGCTGGCCTCTGACGCCGAAGAGAGGCTGGCCCGCTGCGTCGATCTGCTGGACCGCTTCGCCGACCAAGTGTTCGAGGCGCAGGACGAGAACCGGACGACGGCTACCCCGGCTCAGCCAGCCCGGAAAGGTGACCACGATGTCTGATGCTGCCCCAGCGGCCCGGCCGCGCGCCTCGGGCCTGAGCAACGTCGAGGCCGCGGCGCTATTGCGGTCCCACGGCCCGAACGCGGCGGACACGGGGAGCGACGAGACATTTGTCGAGGAACTGCTGGAATCGCTGCGCGAGCCGCTGGTGCTGCTGTTGCTGGCTGTCGGCGGCCTGTATTTCCTGTTCGGAGAAACCCGCGACGCGCTGATCGTTCTGGGCGTCGTCATCGCCGTCGCGCTGACCGAGACGCTGATCGAATGGCGTGCCGGCAAGGCCATCGCGGCGCTGACCGCGATGGCCGATCCGCGGGCGATGGTCTGGCGCGACGGCGTCTTGGCCGAGGTCGTGGTCGAGGAGCTGGTGCCCGGAGACCTCTTGGAATTGCGGGCTGGGGTGCGTATCGGCGCGGATGCGCGGCTGGTGCGGGCGCATGGGCTGGCGGTCGATGAGTCGCTCGTCACCGGCGAGGCCGCGCCGGTCGAGCATGATGCGGAGGCCCCCGATCTGCTGGGCGGAACGCTGGTCGTGCGCGGCTCGGGGCGGGCAGTTGTGACGCAGACCGGCATGGCCTCGGCGCTGGGCCGGATCGCCGGGATGGTGGCAGGGGCGAAAGAGCCCAAGACCCCGATGCAGCTCCGGATGGGCGAACTGGCGCGGGTGCTTTTGTGGGTGGCGCTGGCGGTCAGCGCCGTCATCCCGCTGATTGGTGTGTCCCTCGGCCAGCCGCCGAAGGAGATGCTGCTGACCGGCCTGTCGCTTGCCTTCGCGACGATCCCCGAGGAGCTGGCGGTGCTGATCGTGATCGTCCTCGGCCTCGGCAGCCTCAAGCTGGCCCGGCGCGGCGCCATCGTGCGGCAGTTGCGCGCCGCCGAGACGATGGGCGCGGTGACGACGATCTGCACCGACAAGACCGGGACGCTGACGCAGAACCGGATGACCGTGCTCGAGACGGTTTCGGCCTCGGCACTGGTCGGCGGCACGGCGGACGAGGCGGGGACGCTGCTGGCGGCAGCGGCGATGGCCAGCGGCGATGCGGCGGTCGAGCCGATGGATGCGGCCATTCTCGCCGCCGCCGAGGCGCCGCGGCCAGAGGACTTCCACCCTTTCGACCAGTCGCTGCGCCTCGCCACCGGTGTCGGGCCAGTGACCCAAGGCTACCGGATCGGCACGAAGGGCGCAGTCGAGGCGGTCCTGGCGATTTGCACCCGCTGGCGGCGAAACGGGAC
>JAGXAV010000640.1 GCA_018971455.1 Rhodospirillales bacterium | reverse complement strand
CGCGCTCGCCGTCCCTCCGCCGCCGGCCGTGCCGGTGCCGCTCGCCATCCCGCCGCACCTCGCACCCGATATCGCCGATGAGATGCAGGACGCCGCCGATCTGATGGATCGCAGCCTGCATGCCGCCATGGCCCGGACGACCTCCGGGCTGTCGCCGGTCGGGCTGGCGGGGGCCTGTCTGGACTGGGCGGCGCATCTGGCGGGTTCGCCGGGCAAGCAGCTCTGGCTGGCGTGGAAGGCGTCGCGCAAGGCGCTGCGCTTCGGCGAGCATGTGTGGCGCTGGGCGCTGCGGCCGAACGAGGCGGGCTGCTGCATCGAGCCGCTGCCGGGCGACCGGCGCTTCGCCGATCCGGCATGGCAGGTCTGGCCGTTCAACGCCTACCACCAGGGCTTCCTGCTGTGGCAGCAATGGCTGAGCAACGCCACCACCGACGTGCGCGGCGTCTCGGCCGCCCATGAGCGGGTGGTGTCGTTCGTCTCGCGCCAGATGCTCGACATCGTGGCGCCGTCCAATTTCCTGGCCACCAATCCGGTGGTGCTGCAACGCACGCTTGCCGAGCACGGCGCCAATCTGGTTCGCGGCGCCGGGCACCTGGCCGAGGATCTTGCCCGCGCGGCCTCCATCGGCAATGCCGGGCCGGGCAATCCGGCGGTCGGGCACAGCGTGGCGGTGACGCCGGGGAAGGTGGTGTTCCGCAACCATCTCATCGAACTGATCCAGTACGCGCCCGCCACGCCGCAGGCGGTTCCGGAACCGGTGCTGATCGTGCCCGCCTGGATCATGAAATACTACATTCTCGATCTGTCGCCGGCGAACTCCCTGGTGCGCTACATGGTCGAGCGCGGCTTCACCGTGTTCATGATCTCGTGGCGCAATCCCGGCCCGGGCGAACGCGATCTCGGCATGGACGATTACGTCGAATCCGGCGTCATGGCCGCGGTGACGGCGGCCTGCGCCATCACCGGCAGCCGGCGGCTGCACGCCACCGGATATTGCCTTGGCGGCACGCTGCTCTCGATTGCCGCGGCGGCCATGGTGCGCGATGGCGACGACCGGCTGGCCACGATGTCGCTGTTCGCCGCCCAGCAGGATTTCACCGAAGCGGGCGAGCTGACGCTGTTCATCAACGACAGCCAGATCGCCATGCTGGAGGACATGATGTGGGATCGCGGCTATCTCGATGCCCGCCAGATGGCCGGCGCATTCCAGATCCTGCGCTCCAACGATCTCGTCTGGTCCTACATGATTCAGGATTACCTGCTGGGCGAGCGGGCGATGCAGAGCGACCTGATGGCCTGGAACGCCGATGCCACGCGCATGCCGGCGCGCATGCATGCGGAGTATCTGCGCCGGTTGTTCCTCGACAATGATCTCGCCGAGGGACGTTATCGCGTCCGCGGCGCGCCGGTGGCGATCAGCGACATCCACGTGCCGATCTTCGCGGTGGGGACGGAGAGCGATCACGTCGCGCCGTGGCGGTCGGCGCACAAGATCCATCTGCTGACCGATGCCGAGGTGACCTTCGTGCTGACGTCCGGCGGGCACAATGCCGGCATCGTCTCCGAGCCCGGCCACGCCCATCGCCGTTTCCGCCACCTCACCCGCAAGCTGGAGGGGCGCTACATCGCGCCGGATGCCTGGCTGGTGGCGGCGCAGGAGCAGGAGGGCTCGTGGTGGCCGGCATGGGCGGACTGGCTGGCCGAGCGCTCCGAACAGGCGGGCCGGCTGCCGCCGC
>JAGXAV010000639.1 GCA_018971455.1 Rhodospirillales bacterium | reverse complement strand
GGCGATGAGGGGCTGATCGAGGGCGACGGCGCGGGCGCCGAGGAGCCGGGCGACATCACCCGCGAGCCGCTCGGCTTTCCGGCCGCGCGCGACGTGCGCCTGCAGGCCCTGGCCCGTGGCGATGAGGGATTCCTGCTCGGCCTCGGATATTCCACGCAGCGCGGCTGGGGCGGCACGCACCCTTTCGTGGGCGAGATCCGCATGGGCGAGGTCGCCGTCGAGATCGTGCCGCCGGAGCTGGGTTTCGCCATCGACATCGGCGACATCATCTTGACCGAGTGCCAGATCGTCAACCAGTTCGCCGGGTCCAGGAGCCAGCCGCCGCAATTCACCCGCGGCTATGGGCTGGTCTTCGGCCACGCCGATCGGCGGGCGATGGCGATGGCGCTGGTCGATCGCGCGATGCGCACCGGAGAGCTGGGTGAGGATGCCACGGCGCCGGCGCAGAACGTGGAGTTCGTGCTGTCGCATTGCGACAATATCGAGGCGACCGGCTTCGTCGAGCATCTCAAGCTGCCGCATTACGTGGATTTCCAGAGCGAGCTGGAGACCATCCGGCGCATGCGCGCCGAAGCCGCGCAGATGGCCGAGGCGGCGCAATGACGGCCGATGCGGGATATAATTTCGCCTATCTGGACGAGCAGACCAAGCGCATGATCCGGCGCGCCATCCTCAAGGCGGTGGCGATTCCGGGGCATCAGGTGCCGTTCGCCAGCCGGGAAATGCCGCTGCCCTATGGCTGGGGCACGGGCGGCATCCAGGTAACGGCCGCGGTGCTGGGGCCCGAGGATGTGCTGAAGGTGATCGACCAGGGGGCGGACGATACCACCAACGCCGTCTCGATCCGCCGCTTCTTCGCGCGCACCGCGGGGGTGGCGACGACGACGCATACCGCGGATGCCAGCATCATCCAGACCCGCCACCGGATTCCCGAGCAGGCGCTGCGCGCGGATCAGATCCTGATCTACCAGGTGCCGCAACCCGAGCCGCTTTCCGGGCTGGAGCCCTCGCGCGCCGAGACGCGGCGGATGCACGCGCTCAGCGAATACGGTGCCATGAGCGTGAAACTCTATGAGGATATCACGCGTTTCGGCCAGGTCTCGATCAGCTACGATTATCCGGTGATGGTGGGCGGGCGCTATCTGATGTCGCCCAGCCCGATCCCGGCCTTCGACAATCCGAAGCTCGATCGCATGGCGGCGTTGCAGCTTTTCGGCGCCGGCCGGGAGAAGCGCATCTACGCCATTCCACCGCATACCGAGGTGCGCAGCCTGGATTTCGACGACCATCCCTTCCGCACGACCCGCGCGCCGCATCGGTGCCATCTGTGCGATGCCGATGGCAGCTATCTGGACGAGATCGTCACCGATGACCGCGGCGGGCGGATGTTCGTCTGCTCCGACACCGATTATTGCGCGACGCGCCGCGACGGCGGACACGCGGGAGGCGCGGCATGACCGACGGCACGCTTCTGTCGGCGCGCGGGCTGTCCCTGTCATTCGGCGCCGTTCCGGCACTGGCCGATGTGGCGGTGGATCTCTGGCCGGGCGAGGTGCTCGCCGTTGTCGGCGAATCGGGGTCCGGCAAGACGACGCTGCTGAACGTGCTCTGCGGGCGCACGGCGCCGCAGGAAGGGGTGATCTGGGTGCGCGATCCGGCCGGGCATCTGCACGATCTGCGCGCCATGCCGGCCCCTGCCCTGCGCGCGCTGCACCGTTCGGATTGGGGTTTTGTGCACCAGAA
>JAGXAV010000638.1 GCA_018971455.1 Rhodospirillales bacterium | reverse complement strand
GACGCGCGGGCCAGCGCGCGCTGGCCGGTCAGCGCGTTGATCAGCGAGGATTTGCCGACATTCGAGCGCCCGGCAAAGGCCACTTCCGGCTTGCCCGGCGGCGGCAGCTGGTCGAGCGACTGGGCCGCGTAGAAAAAGCGGCACTCGGCGGCGAACAGCAGGCGGCCGGCCTCGATCGCGTCGGCCTTCGCGCGCGCCGCCTCCGCGGCGGCCTCCTCGTCGGTGGCGATGGCGCGCTCGCCGGTCAGGCGCGGGCCATGCCGGGCTTGGCCAGCCGGGTCTGGCGCATGATCAGCCATTGCTGCGCAATGGTCAGCGTGTTGTTCCAGCTCCAGTAGATCACCAGCCCGGCCGGGAAGCGCGCCAGCATGAAGGTGAAGATCACCGGCATGAACTGGAACATCCTGGCCTGCACCGGGTCGGGCGGCGGCGGGTTGAGCTTCTGCTGGAAGAACATCGTCAGGCCCATGATCAAGGGCCAGGCGCCGAGGTGCAGGAAGGGCGAGATCACCGTCGGATCGAAGGGCAGCAGCCCGAACGCGTTGAAGATGTTGGTCGGGTCGATCGCCGACAGATCGTGGATCCAGCCGAAGAACGGCGCCTGGCGCATTTCGATGGTGGTGTAGATCACCTTGTAGAGCGAGAAGAACACCGGGATCTGGATCACCATCGGCAGGCAGCCGCTCGCCGGGTTCACCTTCTCGGCCTTGTACAGCGCCATCATCGCCTGCTGCTGCTTGGCGGTGTCGTCCTTGTACTGCTCCCGGAGGGCGGTGATTTTCGGGCCGAGCAGCTTCATCTTGCTCATCGAGCGATAGGATTTGTTCGCCAGCGGGAAGAACAGCAGCTTCACGAACACGGTGAACACCATGATGGCGACACCGAAATTGCCGATCAGCTTGTTCAGCCAGTCGATGGCATAGAAGAACGGCTTGGTGATGAAGAAGAACCACCCCCAGTCCACCGCGTAGCTGAACCGGGTGATGCCGAGACTCGTCTCGTAGTGATCGAGCAGGTGGACTTCCTTGGCTCCGGCGAAGACGCGGCTGTCCAGCCCCGCCTGCGCCCCCGGCGCGATGGTCTCGGGCTCCTGGGTGACGGCATAGACCTGGTAGCTGTCGCCGCCGACATTGGCGTAGCGGAAGGCGGTGGTGGTGGCCACCTTCTGGTCCGGCACCAGGGCGGCGAGCCAGTATTTGTCGGTGATGCCGGCCCAGCCGCCGGCACCGGTATGGGTGTAGGCGACACCGCCATTCTTCGCCGCGTCGCTCTTGGCGGTGGCGTATTTGACCTCCTGCAACCGGTCGCCCAGCACGCCCACCATGCCCTCGTGCAGGATGTAGGTACCCAGCACCTCGGGCGTGTAGTCACGGCTGATGCGCGACCACGGATACACGGCCACGGGCGCCGCGCCGTGATTCTCCACGCGCTGCTGCACCGAGAACATGTAGTTCTCGTCAACCGAGAGAATGATGTGGAAGATCTGCCCCTGGCCGTTGTCCCAGCTCAGCGTCACCGGGGTGGTGGCGGTGAGCGCCGGCGCCGAGGCGCTCCATAGCGTCGTGCTGTCGGGCAGCTTCACCGTGCTGCCGGCCGGAGCGCTCCAGCCGAACTGCACGAAATAGGGCTGCGCACCGCCGAGCGGTTCGAGCAGCCGCACCAGCGGCGATTTCGGGTCGATCGTCTCGCGATAATTGCGCAGCACCACCTCGTCGAGCCGGGCGCCGAGCAGGCTGATGCTGCC
>JAGXAV010000051.1 GCA_018971455.1 Rhodospirillales bacterium | reverse complement strand
CGCAATGGTTCGCGAGCCGCCTGCCCTACAGGCTGGCACCCGCCCGCGCCGAGGCCGCCGGCTTCACCCTGATCGGCGGCCGGCTCGATGCCGTGCACGGGCGCGTCGTGCCGGTGCTGGTCTATCGCCGGGGCGACGGCGTGGCGGAACTCTACATCTGGCCCGAGCCCGGCCACGCGCCGCAACCCCCCAAGGCGCTGCGGCGCGGCAGGAACGCCCTGCTCTACTGGCGCGACAAGGGCATGGACTACTGGGCGGCCGGCACGCTGGCACCGGGCGAACTCGCCGCATTCGTGGCGCAGTGGCGGGCCTGAGCGGCTAGCGCCAACCGAGCAGCGCGCGCTCCACCCGCCCGATCAGCCAGGAAGTGCACAACCCGATGACGCTCAGCAGCACGATGCCGGCCATCAGATTGTCGATGTCGTAGAGATTGCCGGCCTCCAGCACGAAGGCGCCGATGCCGTGCTGGGCGCCGATCATCTCGGCGGCGACCAGCAGGATGATCGCCGTCGAGGTGGTGATGCGGAACCCCGCCAGGATCGCCGGCAGCGCGCCGGGCAGCACAATCTTGCGCAGGATCGCCCAGCGCCCCAGCCCGAAGGACTGGCCCATGCGGATCAGCGCGCGCGGCACCGCGTCGATGCCGGCCATCGTGTTGATGACGGTGGGGAAGAACACGCCGAAGGCGAGCGTGACATCCTTCGAGCCCTCGCCGATGCCGAACCAGATGATGAACAGCGGCACGAGCGCGATCTTCGGAATCGGAAACAGCGCGGAGACCAGCGCCATCCCCGGCGAGCGCGCCAGCGTGAACAGCCCCACCGCCACGCCCACCGCAAGCCCGCCCAGTGTGCCCACCACCCAGCCGATCGCAAGGCGTTGCAGCGAGGCGGCGAGGTTCACCCATAATTCCCCGCTCGCCGCCAGGCTGATCAGCGCCCGCGCGATGCCGATCGGGGTGGAGAGAAACGCGGTGGAGAACCAGCCGAGCGAGGCGCCCGCCTGCCACAGCAGCAGAAGAGCGATCAGCGTCGCGGCACCTGCCAGCGGGTGCTCGCGCGGCAGGAAGCCGCCGGCGCGGAACGGCACCGGGGCATCATGCTCAGACATGCTCGATCTCCCGATCGGCCTCGGCGGCGTCGTCGCGGATCAGCGCCCATAACCGCTCCTCGATCGACAGCAGGTCCGGATCGCTCGCCCGCCTTTCGCCCAGCGGCCGGTCGATGCGCAGGATCTCGCGCACCCGCCCCGGCCGACGCGACAGCACGACGATCTGGTGGCCGAGCAGCGCGGCCTCGGACAGGTTGTGGGTGACATACACCACCGTGACGCCGGCGCGCGCGATAATGGCGGCCAGCTCGTCGAGCAGCAGCGCGCGGGTCTGCGCGTCGAGCGCCGAGAGCGGCTCGTCCATCAGCAGCACGGCGGGATTGACGGCGAGCGCCCGCGCGATGCCGACGCGCTGGCGCATGCCGCCGGAAAGCTGCCGCGGCCAGGCGTCGGCGAAGGCGGAGAGCCCCGTCAGCGCCAGCATGTCGGCAATCCGCCTCTGCCGCTCGGCGGCGGAAAGGCGCGTGCCTTCCAGGACGAGCGAGATATTGCCGGCCACACTGCGCCAGGGCAGCAGCGAGAAATCCTGGAACACGTAGGTCAGCGCATTCAGGCAATCCGCCGCCACGGCCCCGCGCATGCGCGCCTGCCCGCCATCCGGCTTCAGCATGCCGCCCAGAATACTCAGAAGGGTGGATTTGCCGCAGCCCGACGGCCCCACCAGCACCAGCACCTCACCGGCCGGCACATCGAGATCGATGCCGTCCAGCACGACGAGGTCGCCGAATGCGTGGTGGATGCCCCGGGCCTCCAGGCGCAACGCGGAGGCGTCGGGCGTCATCGCGTCGGCATGAACCGCGTATCGACGATCGACGCCACGTCGATCCTGCCCTTGACCAGCTTCTGCTCCTCGAACCAGGCCACCTGGCGCTTGAGATCGGCGACATCGAGCGCGCCGGCCTTGTCGTACCAGCCGATGCCGGCCTTGATCTTGGCCTCGGCCTTGGGGTCCCCGGTGAAGACGTATTTCTCGATCATCGGCAGCACGGCGGCCGTCGTCGCGTCATAGACCGGCTTGCCCGCGGCATCGAAGCGCAGGAATGCCTCGCGATAATCGGCGATGCCTTTCTTGTAGCCGGCGCAGAACGCCTTCACCGCCGCGGGCTGGGCCGTCAGCATGTGCGCCGAGGTGAACAGCGCGGTGATCTGGTACGGCACGGTGTCGTCAACCCAGCCGATGATGTGGGCATCGCCCTTCGCCGCGGCCGCCTCGGCCATCGAGGCGATGGCCATGGTGGCATTGACCTGCCCGGTGCTGACGGCGGCCACCATGTTGCTGATGCCCTGCAGCGGGCGCAGCGTGACCGTCTTGGGATCGAAATGGAACTGCGCGCCCAGCTGCCAGACCATGTAGTGGAAGGAGCTGCCGTACTGGGTGATGCCGAGCGAGTGGCCGGCGAGCTTGTCGAGAGAGGTGAGCCCCGCCGCATAGGCCTTCTTGGACGCCAGCACCGCGATCAGCTTGACGTGCTTGTCCAGATGCAGCCCGCCGCCGATGACCTTCAGGCCGCTCTTCTGCGCCAGGCTGTAGAACCCGCCCGTCAGCGCCGTGATGCCGATATCGACGTCGCCCGAAACGACCGCCGCCGCGATCGGTTGGGCCGCGGCAAAGAAGCGGAACTCCACGTCAAGCCCGCCCTGGGCGAAATAGCCGCGCTCCTTGGCAATGTACATCGGCGCCGGCGAGAGCGTGTGCAGCAGACCGAGGCGCACCGGCTGCGCCGCCCGCGCGCGCGGTGTGGCGAGCATGGCCCCACCCGCCAAGATGACCGAACGCCGTGCGATGTTCATGGACCCGTTCTCCCTTCCGGTTGAACGAGTCCATGCCACATCGGCGCCCGGCAGGCCAGCCGGAGAAACCGCCTCAGGCGGCGGCGTCCACCTTCAGCTCGCCGAGATAGGCCTCGCGGATCGACGGGTTCTCCCGCAATTCCGCCGCCGTGCCGGACAGCACCACCCGCCCGGTTTGCAGCACATAGGCCCGGTGCGCGATCGAGAGGGCCATGTTGGCGTTCTGCTCCACCATGAAGATGGTGGTGCCCTGCTTGTTGATGGTCTGGATGATGTCGAAGACCTGCTCGACATAGAGCGGCGAGAGACCCATCGACGGCTCGTCCATGCAGATCAGCCGCGGCCGGGCCATCAGCGCGCGGCCGATCGCCACCATCTGCTGCTCGCCACCCGAGAGCGTGCCCGAGAGCTGGTTGCGCCGTTCCTTGACACGCGGGAACAGCTCATAGACCCGCTCCAGATCCTCGTTGAATTGCGGGCCCTTGGGCTGGGTGTAGGCGCCCATCTCCAGGTTCTCGTAGACCGTCATGCGCGGAAACAGCCGCCGCGCCTCCAGCACCGGGGCGATGCCGCGGCGCACCCGCTCGCTGGTCGGCAGTTTCTCGATCGGCTTGCCGTCGAAAATCACCGTGCCGGTGGCCGGGATTACCACGCCCATGATGGTCTTCATGGTGGTCGATTTCCCGCACGCATTGCCGCCCAGCAGGCTGACGATCTCGCCGCGCCCGATCGTGTAGTTGACGTCCTTCAGCGCGTGCAGGTCGCCATAGTACGTATTGATGCCGGTGAACTCCAGCAGCAGCGACCCATCACGCGACATTTTCGGCTCCTGCCTGCTGTGCCTCTGCCATCACCGCCTCCTTGGCCGCGCGGCCAAGATAGGCGGTCAGCACCTCCTCGTTGCGGCGAACCTCCTCGGGCTTGCCCTCGGCGATCTTGTCGCCGTGGTCGAGCACGATCACCGTGTCGGCCAGCGTCGTCACCACGTCGAGCTTGTGCTCGATGAGCAGGATGGTCAGGCCGAGTTCGTGCAGGCTCTTGATCTGCTCGGCAAGTTCCAGGGTCTCGGCCGGGTTCATGCCTGCCGTCGGCTCGTCGAGCAGCAGGATATGCGGCCGCGAGGCCAGCGCGCGGGCGATCTCCACGCGCCGGCGGTTGGCATAGGACAGCCCCGTCACCGTCTGCGCCGCGCGCGGTGTCAGCCGGTTGCCGAACATGGCGATGACATCGAGCACCCAGTCGCGCGCCCGCTTCTCCTCCACCCGCGTCCGCGGCAGGCGCAGCACCGAGGAGAACGGCCCGGAGCGCAGCCTCGCATGCTGGCCCACCAGCACGTTCTCCAGCACCGTGAGGTTGGGGAACAGGCGGATGTTCTGGAAGGTGCGCGCCACCCCCTTCCGGAGGATGTCGTGCGGCGCGAGGCCGATCAGCTCCGCCCCCTCGAACTTGATGCTGCCCGCACTCGCCGGCACCAGCCCGGTGATGACGTTGAACAGGGTGGACTTGCCCGAACCGTTCGGCCCGATCACCGCTACCACGCCACCCGCCGGCACCGTGATATCGACCTTGTTGAGCGCGATCAGCCCGCCGAAGCGCACCTCCACGCCGCGCACCTCCAGCGCGTTGCCGCTGCGCTTCTCCCAACGCGGAATCCGGTCCAGCCCGACGAAGCCGCCGCGCTTGACCTCGGCGTGCTGCGCGCGGAAATCGAGGTCCGGCGCCTTGCGCGCGGCGGGAATGATGCCGTCACGGCGGAACAGCATCATCACCACCAGGATGATGCCGAAGATCAGTTCGATGGACTGCACCAGATCGACCTTCTGCACCCAGTGCACGCCGATCAGCGCGCCGAAGGCGTTCACCCACTGCGTCAGATCCTGCAGGAACCAGGATTGCAGAAGCTGCAGGATGAAGGCGCCGACGACCACGCCCCAGACGCTGCCCATGCCGCCGAACACCACCATCACCAGGATCATGGTGGAGACCGGGAAGCCGAACATCTCCGGCGTCGCCGTCTGCAGCTTGGCGACGAAGAACACCCCCGTCATGCCGGCGAAGGCGGCGCCGATGGCGAAGGCCAGCAGCTTGAGGCGCACCAGGTTGATGCCCATGGCGCTGGCCGCGATCTCGTCCTCGCGAATGGCCATCCATGCCCGCCCGATGCGCGAATCCCGCAGCCGGACCGAGATGAAGATGAGCAACGCGATCATCGCGATGCCGACATAGTAGTACGGCGTCGCGCTGACGCCGAAGCTGTGCCCATAGATCATCGGCGCCTGGATGCCGTTCAGGCCGGCCGCGCCGTTGGTGACCGAATCCACGTTGCGCGCGACGATCGGCACGATCTCGCCGAAGCCCAGCGTGACGATGGCCAGGTAGTCGCCGCGCAGGCGCAGCGTCGGCGCGCCGAACAGCACGCCGAAGAAGGCCGCCACCAGGGCCGAGAGCGGCAGTGCCAGCCAGAAGGACAGGGTGAAATGCACCAGGTCCGGCCCGCCCTGGTTCATCTTCTGGACCAGGCCGATGGCCGCCAGCGGCGCCCAGTAGGAATGCCACAGCGGCATCACCTGGAAGGAGGTGAACACGCCGTAGAAATAGGCCCCGATGGCAAAAAACGCGGCGTAGCCGAGATCGAGCAGGCCGGCGAAGCCGACCACGATGTTCAGCCCCAGCGCCAGCATCGCGTAGGACATGGCGTTGGCCATGCTGTCGATGTCGGCGTCGTTGTTATGGAACACCGGGAACAGGAGCATGACCGCGGCGAGCACGATCAGCCCGATTCCCTTGCGGCGATCGGCCGGAATGCCGGCGAAGGGACGCCCGAGCAGGGAGGCGGCGGATTGCAACATGGCGCGTCTCCCTCAGGACTTGTTGGGCGCGATGCGCCCGAGCAGGCCGGCCGGCCGGAATACCAGCACCAGCACCAGGATGGCGAAGATGATCACATCGGCCCAGGACGCGCCGATGATCTGGCTGCCGATGGTCTCCACCAGCCCGATCAGCAGCCCGCCGAGCATAGCACCCGGCACGTTGCCGATGCCGCCCAGCACGGCGGCGGTGAAAGCCCGCAGCCCGGCCGTGAAGCCGATCAGGAAGCTGGTGAAATTGTAGTAGAGGCCGAAGATCAGCCCGCCGGCGCCGGCCAGGGCCGAGCCGAGGAAGAACGCGGTCATGATGACCCGATCGACCTCCACCCCCATCATCCGCGCCGCCTCGGGGTCCTGCGCGGTGGCGCGCATCGCCTTGCCGATCTTGGTGTACTGCACGAAGTAGGTCAGCGCGATCATCAGAACCGCCGAGACGATCCAGATCAGCACGTCGCGCAACCGCAGGCTGGCGCCGCCGATCGCCCACGTCACCGTCGGCAGCGGATTCGCGAAATTATGCGTATCCGCGCCGACGGTGAGCAGGACAATATTGAACAGGATATATGACACGCCGATCGTGGTGATCATCGCCGCCGGCCCCTTCACTGCGCGCAGCCTGCGCAGCAGGAACCGCTCGATCCCCACCCCGATCGTGCCCGTCACCGTCATGGTGACGGCGAATGTCACGAGCAACACCCCCACCAGCGGCAGCCCGGCCAGGATCACTGTCTGGCCGGACAGTCCGAAGGCTTCCAGCGTGTAGAGGGCGACAAACGAGCCGACCATGAACACGTTGAAATGGGAGAAATTGATCAACTCCAGGATACCGTAGACAAGCGTGAAACCGAGCGCCAGCAGCGCATACATGGCGCCCAGGTTCAGCCCATTGATAACCTGTTGCAGATAGACATCGAAAACGGTCATATATCCACTCCTCAACCCGTCAGTGCGCTCTGATCAGGCCTGCGGAGCCACGCCGATATACTTGTACTGAGCGTTCGGATCGTTCAGCGGCTTGCTGGCATCCTTGCGGATCTGGAAGACGCTGATGACCTTGTTCTTGAGGTCGCCATTGGCGTCGAACGCGATCGGGCCCTGCAGCGAGGTGAAGCTCACATTCTGCAGCGCGTCGCGCACGTTCGAACGGTTCACCGGCTTGCCCGCCTTGATCACCGCCTTCACCGCGTTGATGATCGCCCAGGCGCCATCGTAGTTGGTGATGGTGTAGTCGTCGGGCTGCATCTTGAAGCGCGCGAAATAGCGCTTCGAGAAATCGGCCAGCTGCGGGTCGTCGGACACGTGCGGTGCCGCGATCGTCGCATACCATCCCTCGACCGCCGGGAAGCCGGCGCCGGAGAGCAGGTCGGCACTCTGCATGCCGTCGCCGCCGGCCTTGATGACCTTCGGAATGATGTCATAGGACTGCTTGGCGAGCTTCACGCCGGCCTGGCCGACGCCGCCGAAATACAGCGCGTCCGGGTTGAGCGACTTGATCTTGGTCAGCACCGCCGAATAATCCGCCGCCTTCGGGTCGAGCCGGTCGCGGCCGAGCACCTTGAGGCCGATCTTCGTCGCCTGCGCCTGGAACGCATCGGCCAGACCCACGCCATACGCCCCGGAATCGTCGAGGATATAGACGGTCTTAACGTGCAGCGTCTCCTTCATGTAGTTGGCCATGTTCGGGCCCTGGTAGGCATCCGTGGCCACCGTGCGGAAGTAGATCGGCTTGCCCGCCGGGCGGTACTGGGCGGCGAATTTCGGGTCCGTGATGTCCGGGTTGGTCGAGGACGGCGTGATGATCGCCAGGTCGCCGGCGCTCAGGATCGGCGCCATCGCCTTGCCGGCGCCGGACATCTGCGGCCCCACCGCGGCCACCATGTTGGTGTCCGAGACCATCTTGCGGGCATTCGTCGCCGCCTGCGCCGGGTCATACTGGCCCGCGGTCGCCGTGCCGTCGTCGAACTTGATGAGGTTGAAGGTGTAGCCCGGAACCTCGTGGTTCTTGTTGGCGTCGTCGAACGCCATGATGGCGCCGTTGGCGACGCGCTGCGCGGATTCAGCATCAGCCCCGGTGAAGGAGAAATCGCCCCCGACATCAATCACCTTGTCGGCGGCCAGCGCGCCGTGCGGCGCGCCCAGTGCGGTGGCAGCCGCGATTCCGGCGGCGGCCTTGAAAGCGGAACGACGCGTAATCATTCGCAGGAACTCCCTTGTTTGTGCAGGTGGCCAGCGCGGCCACAAGGCGCAGACCATGAACAAGTCATGTCGCCAAAGCAAGCCTGCCTCTCACATCGCGCAGAGGCAAGTGACCAGATATTCATGCCGCACCTCGTGCCGCGATTTTCAGCAAGCCGCGTGCCACAGGCCGGGGGGCGACAAGGGCGGCGCGCATGCTAGAAGCCCGCCAATGGCCCCGCCCCTCCTGCTGCTGCAGAATATCCGCCTCACCCTCGGCACGGCTCCCCTGCTGGAGGATGCCGCCTTATCGGTCAGCGCCGGCGAACGGCTCTGCGTCGTCGGGCGCAATGGCTCGGGAAAGTCCACTCTGCTCAAGATTGCAGCAGGTCTGATCCCCTTCGATGCGGGAAGCCGCTTCGTCCAGCCCGGCGCCACCATCCGCTATCTGCCGCAGGAGCCCGATCTCACCGGGTTCGCCACCACCGGCGCCTATGTCGAATCGGGGCTCGGCCCGGGCGATGACCGCCACCGCGCCACCACGCTCCTCGCGGCCCTCGGCCTCACCGGCGCGGAGGCGCCGGCCACCCTCTCCGGCGGCGAGTTGCGCCGCGCGGCCCTGGCCCATGTGCTCGCCCCCGCGCCCGACATCCTGCTGCTCGACGAGCCGACCAACCACCTCGACCTGCCGGCCATCGCCTGGCTCGAGACCGAACTCGCCGCCATGCGCTCGGCGCTGGTGCTGATCAGCCACGATCGCCGGTTGCTGCTCGCGCTCTCCCGCAGCACGGTCTGGATCGACCGCGGCACCACCAGCCGGCTCGATCGGGGCTTCGCCGCCTTCGAGCCATGGCGCGATGCCGCCCTCGAGCAGGAGGCGCGCGAGGGCCACAAGCTCGGCCGCAAGTTGGTCATGGAGGAGGACTGGCTGCGCTACGGCGTCACCGCCCGGCGCAAGCGCAACGAGAAGCGCCTGGCCGATCTGCACGCGCTGCGCGCCCGCACCCGCGCCCTCGCCCGCTCCGGCCCCGCCGAGGGCCCGAAACTCGCCGCCAGCGCCGGCGAAATCTCCGGCC
>JAGXAV010000637.1 GCA_018971455.1 Rhodospirillales bacterium | reverse complement strand
GGCTGGGCGCGCCGCGCGCAGTTCCAGCCGCATCTGGTGCCGCTCGACTCGGCGGTGCGCATGGCGCTCGGCACGGCCGCGCCCGACGCGCCGGCGCTGATCTTCGCCGATGTCGCCGACAATCCGGGCGGCGGCGGGCGCGGCAGCACGATGTTCATTCTCGAGGCCTTCCTCGCCGCCGGCGTGGCGCGCGGGCTGGTCGGCATCATCCATGACCCGATGCTGGCCACCGAAGCGCACCGGCGCGGCGCCGGCGCATCGTTCGAGGCGCAGTTCAACCGCGAGACGCTGTCGGATTTCTCCCGCCCCTTCCATGCGCCGGCGCGGGTGCGCGCCCTGCATGGCGGGATGATGACCGGGCGGCGCGGCATCTTCGCCGGCAACACCATCGATCTCGGCGCCTCGGCGGCGCTGGAGATCGGCGGGCTGGTCGTGGTGGTGGTGTCCCGCCGCGTGCAATGCGCGGACCCGGTGTTCTTCGAGACGTTCGGGCTCGACATTGCCGCCGCCCGCGTCGTGGTGGTGAAGTCGCGCGGGCATTTCCGTGGCGGCTTCGACGAGTTCTTCTCCCACGCGCAGGTGATCGAGGTGGACGCGCCGGGACTGACCAGCCCGATGCTGAGCCATTTCCGCTGGCAACATCTGCCGCGCCCGGTGCTGCCGCTCGATGCCGATGCGCACTGGTCTGCGGAGGATGCGCGATGAGGCTGGCCGATCTGCCGACGCCGTGCCTGGTGCTCGACCGCGCCATCCTGGCGCGCAACCTCGCCGCCATGGCGCACGCCGTGGCGCGCCACGGGGTGGCGCTGCGGCCGCACCTCAAGACCGCCAAATCGATCGATGTCGCCCATCTCGCCCTGGCGGTGCCGCCGGCCCGCGGCATCACCGTCTCGACCCTGGCCGAGGCCGAGTATTTCGCCGGCCACGGCGTCACCGACATGCTCTACGCCGTGGGCATCACGCCGCAGAAGCTCGACCAGGTGGCGCGGCTGAACGAGGCCGGCGCCGCGGTGATGGTGATCACCGACGATGCCGACATGGCGAGCCTGATCTCCGCCCATCCCAACCCGCCGCGGGCGCTGATCGAAATCGACAGCGGCGAGCGTCGCGGCGGGCTGGGCGCGGGCGACGCGCTGGTGCCCGAACTCGCCGCGCGGCTCGGGCGCAGCCTGGCCGGCGTGATGACGCATGCCGGCCATTCCTATGCCGGGCGCAGCAAGGCCGAGATGGTGGCCATCGCCGAGAGCGAGCGCGCCGCCATCACCGCCGCCGCCGCCCGGCTGGCCGCCGCGGGATTTTTCTGCCCGATCGTCTCGATGGGCAGCTCGCCGACGGCGCTGCACGCCACCCACCTCGAGGGGGTCAGCGAAGTGCGGGCCGGCGTCTACATGTTTGGCGACCTGTTCCAGGCCGGCATCGGCACCCACGCGCTGGACGACATCGCGCTGACCGTGCTGACCAGCGTCATCGGCCGCCGGCCGCGCGAGGGGGTGGTGCTGGTCGATGCCGGCGGCATCGCGCTGTCGAAGGATCGCAGCACCCAGGCCGGGCCGCGCGACTGGGGATTCGGCCAGGTGCGCGACCTCGCCGGCGCCGCCAGCCTGGGCGATGCCGTCGTGCGCGCCGCCTACCAGGAGCATGGCGTGGTGCAGCTCGACCCCGCCCACCCCGCGCCCGACCTGCCGATCGGCGCGCGGCTGCGTATCGCGCCCAACCATGTCTGCATGACCGCGGCGGCGCATGACC
>JAGXAV010000636.1 GCA_018971455.1 Rhodospirillales bacterium | reverse complement strand
CTGAAGCTCTCGGGCGGCGAGAAGCAGCGCGTGGCGATCGCGCGCACCATCCTGAAGAACCCGCGGATCCTGCTGCTCGACGAGGCGACCAGCGCGCTCGACACGCGCACCGAGCAGGACATCCAGGCCGCCCTCAGGGCGGTCGCGCGCGGGCGGACGACGATCGCCATCGCCCATCGCCTGTCCACCGTGGTGGAGAGCGACCGGATCATCGTGCTCGACGAGGGGCGGGTGGCCGAGCAGGGCACGCATGCCGAACTGCTGGCGCTGGGCGGGCTGTATGCGCGGATGTGGGCGCTGCAGGCCGAGCAGCAGGACGACGCCGATGCCGCGCCGGCGGCGGTCGCTGCCTGAGCCTATGGCCAATCCACGGCCGCTGGGCCATATCGGGGCGACAGGAGCCCCGCCATGACGACCGACACGATGCCGCCCGATGCCCCTCCGCCCGCGCCGCCCGCCGATCTGAGCCATGCCGGCGCGGTGGTGGACAAAGCCATCGAATACATGGTCGGCCAGGAGATTTCCGCCCTGGCGATCGCCTCGGCCCTGCTCGGCGGCGCGCTCGGGCTACTGTCCCGCACCCTGTCGGACCAGGCGGTCATCGGCGTGCTCGACAACGCCATCGCCAGCGTGCGCGCCGGCCAGCTGCGGCAGACGGACCACTGAGCGGAACCCTCGCGGCCGACGGACTGCGGGTCGCGGTCGGCATCGTCACCAAGGGCCGGGCGGAGATCCTGGCCGAGACCCTGCGCGAACTGAGCCGCCAGACCCGCCCGCCGGACCGGCTGATCATATGCGCGACCGAACCGGCCGACCTGCCCGACATCGCCGCCATCGCGCCGGCCGCCACGGTGCTGATGGCCACGCCAAGCACGACGGGCCAGCGCAACCTGGTGCTCGACACGGCCGCCCTCTGCGACGTGGTGGTGTTCCTCGACGACGATTTCCTCGCCGAGCCCGGCTATCTCGCCGCCACTGCCCGGGCGATGGCGGCCGATCCGGCCATTCTGGTCAGCACCGGCGTGGTGCTCGCCGACGGCGCCAAGGGGCCAGGGCTGAGCCTGGCGCAGGGGCGGGCGGTGCTGGCCGCCGCCCGCCCGGCCGTCAGCGCGGCGCCGGTGACGGCGTTCAACGGCTATGGTTGCAACATGGCCATCCGGCTCGGCACGGTGCGCAGCCTCGGCCTGCGCTTTGACGAGCGGCTGGTCTTCTATGCCTGGTACGAGGATATCGACTTCACCCGCCGCCTCGGCGCGCATGGGCGCATCGTGCGGCTGGCGGAGGCGCGCGGCGTGCATCTGGGCGTGAAGATCGGCCGCGGGCCGGGTCGGCGGCTCGGCTATTCGCAGGTCATCAACCCGATCTATCTGGCGCGCAAGGGGTGCTATCCGTGGCGCCGGGCACTGACCAGCATCGCCCGCCACCTTGCCATCAACGCGATGCGGGCGCCCCGCCCGGAATCCTATATCGACCGGCGCGGCCGGCTGGTGGGCAATCTGCGCGGGGTGTGGGATCTGGCGCGCGGCCATGTCGCGCCGGAGCGCGCGGCGCTGCTGTAGGCGGCGGCCCTGCCCGATGGCCTTCCCCAGCGGACTTGCCCCAGCGGGCTTGCCTTGACGGCGCGGGGCGGTTTCGCCATACAGCGCCCTCCCGATGCCGCGCGCGGGGTCTGTTGCGCGCCGACCGACCAAGGATTGAGACCATGTCCCGCCGCTGCCAGATCACCGGCAAGGGCGTGCTGAGCGGTA
>JAGXAV010000635.1 GCA_018971455.1 Rhodospirillales bacterium | reverse complement strand
AATTGCGCGGTGCTCAACCCGGCGCGCTTCGAGGAGGAGCTGTTCGGCGTGGAGGCCGGCGCCGATCCGGCGATCGCGCCGCGCCGCGCCGGCGTGCTGGAGCGCGCCCATGGCGGCACGCTGCTGCTCGACGAGGTGTCCGACATGCCGCTGGAGACCCAGGGCAAGATCGTGCGCACGCTGCAGGAGCAGGCTTTCGAGCGGGTTGGCGGATCGAGCCGGGTGCGGGTGGATATCCGCGTGCTGTCCACCACCAACAAGGATCTGCACGCCGAAATCGCCGGGGGGCGGTTCCGCGAGGATCTGTTCTACCGGCTCGCCGTGGTGCCGCTGCGCGCGCCGGCGCTGCGCGAGCGGCGGGAGGATATTCCCGCGCTGGCCGAGCACTTCCTGGCGCGCGCGGCGGAGGCCTCTGGCAGCCCGCGCCGCATGCTCTCGACCGACGCGCTGACCGCCCTGCAGGCCTATGACTGGCCGGGCAATGTGCGCCAGCTGCGCAACCTCATGGACTGGCTGCTGATCATGGCCCCGGGTGGGGCGAGCGACCCGATCCGTGCCGACATGCTGCCGCCCGAGATCGGCGCCGGGGCGCCGGCGCTGTTCAATGCCGACCCGGCAGCGGACATCATGGCGCTGCCGCTGCGCGAGGCGCGCGACCTGTTCGAGACGCAGTATCTGCAGGCGCAGCTGCTGCGCTTCGGCGGCAATATCAGCCGCACCGCGGGCTTCGTCGGCATGGAGCGCAGCGCGCTGCACCGCAAGCTCAAGCAGCTCGGCCTCACCTCCGAGGAGCGCGCCGCACTTTAGGCAAGCCGCATCGCGCTCCGGACAACAGGACTGTCAGGCCGGACGCGGCTCTAGCTTCCCTCGACCGATTCCCGCAGCAACTCGAGTTCCAGCCAGCGTTCCTCGGCGAGGGCGAGTTCGGCCTGCGCCGCCGAGAGGGCGGCGGTGGCGCGCGCAAAGGCCGTACGGTCGCGGCCGTAGAGGCCGCCATCGGCCAGGATGGCCGCGTGGCGGGCGATCTCGCCGTGCAGCGCATCGATCCGCGCCGGCAGCGCGGCAAGGGCGTGCTTGTCCTTGAAGGAGAGTTTCTTCGCCGGGGTCGCGGCCGGGGCCCGCGCGGGCGCCTCGGCGCGGCGGCGCGGCGGCGATGGCGCGGCGCTGGGTGCCGGGGCGGGCGCGGCGCCGCGCTGGGCCAGCATGTCGGTGTAGCCGCCGGCATATTCGATCCATCGGCCATCGCCCTCGGCGGCCAGCACGCTGGTGCAGATGCGATCGAGAAAGTCGCGGTCGTGGCTGACCAGCAGGACGGTTCCTGGGTAGTCGGCGAGCAACTCCTGCAGCAGTTCCAGCGTCTCGAGGTCGAGGTCATTAGTCGGCTCGTCGAGCACCAGCAGGTTGCCGGGGCGGGCGAGGGCGACGGCCAGGGCGAGGCGGCCGCGTTCGCCGCCGGAGAGCACGCCGACGGGGGTGCGCGCCTGCTCGGGGCCGAAGAGGAAATCCTTCATGTAGCCGATGACGTGCCGCGGCTGGCCGCCGACCTGGACCATGTCCGACCGGCCGCCGGTGCGCGTGTCGGCGAGCGTGGCCTGGGCGTCCAGACTGTCGCGGCGCTGGTCGAGGCTTACCATCTGCAGGGCGGCGCCGAGGCGGATGCGGCCGCCATCGGGCGCCGCCTGGCCGGTGAGCAGGTTGAGCAACGTGGTCTTGCCGGCGCCGTTGGGGCCGATGATGCCGAGCCGGTCGC
>JAGXAV010000634.1 GCA_018971455.1 Rhodospirillales bacterium | reverse complement strand
CGGACTACCCGGCCGACATCGCGCTGGTGCTCTCCAACCGCGCCGACGCGGCGGGCCTCGCCATCGCGGCCGGCGCCGGCGTGGCGACCGCGGTGGTCGATCACCGGCCGTTCCGGGGCGATCGCGCCGGCCACGAGGCGGCGATCGCCCGCGAGCTCGACCGCGCGGGAGTCGAGCTGCTGTGCCTGGCCGGCTACATGCGCCTGCTGACCCCCTTCCTGGTGGCCCGCTATGCCGGGCGGATGCTCAACATCCACCCGAGCCTGCTGCCGGCCTTTCCGGGGCTCGACACCCATGCCCGGGCGCTCGCCGCCGGCGTCAAGCTGCATGGCTGCACAGTGCATCTGGTCACCGAGGAGATGGATGCCGGGCCGATCCTCGCCCAGGCCGCCGTGCCGGTGCTGCCGGGCGACAGCGAGGCCATGCTGGCGGCGCGCGTGCTGGCGCAGGAGCATCTTCTCTACCCCTTGGCGCTGCGGCTGGCGGCCATCGGCATCGCCGGAACCGCGCCGCCGGCCGATGCCGCGTTCAGCAACCCCTTGCCCGACCCTGGCAGGCCCTTCTAGATACTCGCCATCGCGCCACAGCAGATCGAGACCCGCCCATGGCCCAGCCTCCCGCCACCCTGCCACCGGTCAGCCCCGAGGCGTTCCTGGAGGATCGCCGGCATTTCTGGTCGTCCTTCACCAGTTTCGCGATGGTGGCCACCATTGCGGTGGTCATCCTGCTGGTGCTGATGGCGTTTGTCCTGCTCTGAGCGCCTTCGCCGCCGGAGCGGCGCGCCGATGACGTGCCGCTGCCGGCTTTTTGACGCCGCCATGCGGCGAATGGCCTAGAGCAGCGTCCGATCCGGCCGAACCGCGTCGCGGCCGGCCGGATCGGATGAGGCTGTTTCAGCGTCTGTGTGTTCCGGCGTGCGTTCATCCGTCCTGGTGAGTCCACCGGGGCGGACCGTGCGCCAGGGTTCGGGTTTCGATCCTGCGAAGGGGCGAAGCATGTCGGAGGCGGCATCCGGCCGGGCAGCGGATGAGGTGGAACTGGCGGGCGCGGTCGATCAGGTCGGCCTGCGCCGCATCTTCGGCTGGGTGAAGCTGGCCGGCGCCGCGCCGCGCCGGCTGGTCGTCAGCGTCGCCGCCAACGGGCGGGTGCTGCGCCGGGAAGCCGCCGATCTTTATCGCGAGGATGTCCGCGAGGCCGGCTTCGGCGATGGCTGCCACGGCTTCGATTTCGCGCTCGCCGATGGCGAGATCGCCCCCGGCAGCGTGGTCACGGTGGCCGTCGAACCCGCCCACGGCCTGGCCCGGCAGGTGGTGTTCGAGCAGGCGCTGTTCGATCTCGAGCGGCTCGGCCTCGATCTCGCGGCCGCGTTCGGCGCCGAGCCGCCGCCGGCGCCGAACGCGGCGGCGAGCCTGCACATCGATGTCACCGACCTGCTGGTCTATTTCGATCACCACCGCCGCGTCTCCGGCATCCAGCGGGTGCAATGCGGCTATATCGCCAACCTGCTGGCGATGCCCAAGGTGATGGCGCGCGCCGGGTTCTGCCTGCAGGCGAGCGACGGCTCCGGCTATCGCGCCGTGGCCGCGGCGGAGATGACGCCGCTGCTGGCGGCGGTGCAGGGCGAGGCGGGCGCGGACGGGGCGGCCTGGCAGGCGGCCCTGCAGCGCCTGCTCGACCCGCGCCGGCGCGCCGCCCCCTGCTTCGCGCCCGGGCACGTGCTGCTGGTGCTCGGCGCGCCCTGGGTCCGCGGCGATTATTTCGCC
>JAGXAV010000050.1 GCA_018971455.1 Rhodospirillales bacterium | reverse complement strand
GAGGCCGGCGCGACGCGCTACACCGCCAATGCCGGCACGCTGGAGCTGCGCCAGGCGATCGCCGCCAAGCTCGCGCGCGAGAACGGGCTCGATTACGCGCCGACGGAGATCATTGTCACCAGCGGCGCCAAGAGCGCCATCTACAGCGCGCTCGCGGCCACGGTGGAGCCGGGTGACGAGGTGATCATTCCGGCGCCCTACTGGGTCTCCTACCCCGACATGGTGCTCGCCAACGAGGGCACGCCGGTGCCCGTCGCCTGCCCGGAGCAGAACGGCTTCAAGCTGACGCCCGCGCAGCTCGAGGCGGCGATCACGCCGCGGACGCGCTGGCTGCTGCTCAACTCGCCCTCCAACCCGACCGGGGCGACCTATTCGGCGGCGCAGTACCGCGCCCTCGCCGACGTGCTGGCGCGCCATCCGCATGTGCTGGTGATGACCGACGACATCTACGAGCATATCCGCTTCGATGGCCAGGCGACGGTTCACCTCCTGGCCGCGGCACCGGAGTTGCGGGACCGCACGGTGGCGATCAACGGGGTTTCCAAGACCTATGCCATGACCGGTTGGCGCATCGGCTGGGCGGCCGGGCCGCGCGACCTGATCGGTGCCGTCGACACGCTGCTCTCGCAGGCGGCGGGCAATACCTGCGCGGTCAGCCAGGCGGCGGCGGTGGCGGCGTTGAACGGCGAGCAATCCTTCGTCGCCGAGAGCGTGACGATCTATCGCGAGCGCCGCGACCGCATGGCCCAGCGCATCAACGCCATTCCCGGCCTGTCCTGCGCCATGCCGGAGGGCGCCTTCTACCTCTACGTCAATTGCGCCGGGCTGATCGGCCGGAAGACGCCGGATGGCAGGACCCTGGCGGCCGATGGCGACGTGGTGATGTACCTGCTGGAACATGCCGGCGTCGCCGTGGTCGCCGGCTCGGCCTATGGGTTGTCACCCTATTTTCGGCTCTCGATCGCCACCGACATCGAGACCCTGCTCGATGGCGCGCGCAAGATCGGCGACGCGGTCGGCGAACTCCGCTGAGGCCGGCGCCGCCGATGGGCGGCGAGCATTGCGAAGGCGGGTCGTTGCCGGATAATCTGCCGCCCGGACAGGCTGCCTGCCGGATCGCGTGGCGCCGGCATGCGCCCGGCCGGTCCGCCACGAGGCCCGCCCGCCGCGGCGGCGCAGCCGTCGGGCGACAGGGATTTCGGGAGAGCCGGAATGCCGACGAATTATACGTGGACCGGTGCCAGCAGCGCGAACTGGGCCGCCGCCATCAACTGGCAGGATCTGCCGGGCACCAATGACACGGGCCTGGCGCCCGGCCCGACGGATGCCGCGCAGTTCATCGCCTTCTCCGGCGATGTCGCCGGCGCCGTCGCGGCTGACGTGGTCTATGTCGGCCCGGGCAGCAACGTGACCCTCGATGGCAGCGGCTCGTTTTCCGCGGTGATGCTCGGCCAGGACAATGCCGGGAATCTCAGCGATGCGACGTTGCGGATCGGCTCGTCCGCGGGCGGCAACGTCATCTCCGTGACGAATTTCTATTTCGGCTCGCCGCTCGGGGGCAACGATACGCTCCTCGCCACCGGCACGCTCGCCGTCAGCGGCGTGCTGACCATCGGCGCCGGGGACCATCCGGGCACGGTCGCGGTGAATGGCGGGGGCGAGATCGCCTTCGCCCAGAGCCTCTCGATGTTCGATGACAGCAGCATCAGCCTTGCCGGCAGCGGCCGGTTCGTGGTCGGCAGCGATACCGTCGCGGGCACCTCGGGCGCGCTGGAGATCGAGGCGGGCGCGAACCTCAACGGCACCGGCAGCATCCTCGGCAATGTCGTCGATAATGGCGGGCTGGTGACCGACAATTTCGGCAGTCCCGCCACCACATTGTCGGTCAGCGGCAACGTCACCGGCAGTGGCTCGCTCAACGTGAATCTCGAGCTCGATGTCAGCGGCGGCATCGGCGGCGGAATCGCCATCAACCTGCTGGGGGGCGGCGCCGGCCTGCCGGGCATCCTCCGGCTCGCGCAGCCCACCAACGAGGCCGGCACGATCGCGACCTTCAGCGCCGGCAGCACGCTCGCCCTGTCCGGCCTCAGCTTCGATCATGTCGTGTGGCAGCCTGGCTCCCTGACGATGACCGGGGCATCGCCCACGCTCACGCTCGCGACATCCGGCGATTTCAGCCACCTCACCTTCACCACGCAGGCGGACGCGATCTCGGGGACGGACGTCGTCGTCGCCTGCTTCGCGGGCGGCACGCGCATCCGGGCGGTGGCGGGTGAGAGGGAGGTGAGCAGACTGCGCGTCGGCGAGCTGGTGGTGCCGATGGGCGGTGCCGCGGTGCCCATCCGATGGATCGGGCGCCGCCGGCTGCGCGGCGGGCGCCATCCGCGGCCGTGGGATGTGTGGCCCGTGCGCATCCGTGCCCACGCCTTCGGCGCGGATCAGCCCACCCGCGACGTGCGCCTCTCGCCTGACCACGGCGTGTTCATCGATGGCGTGCTGATCCCCATCCGCCACCTCATCAACGGCGCCACGATCGTCCAGGAGGAGATCGAGGCGATTACCTACTGGCATGTGGAACTGGATCGGCACGCCATCCTGTTCGCCGATGGTCTACTCGCCGAGAGCTATCTCGACACCGGCAACCGCGCTGCCTTCGACAATGGTGGTGGCGCGCTCCAGCTGCATCCCGATTTCGCGCGGCGCGTCTGGGAGAGCCGCGGCTGCGCGCCTCTCGTGCTGGACGGGGCGGCGCTGGTTGCCGCGCGCCGCCATCTGCTCGCGCGCGCCCGGCGCCTCGGGCATGTCCTCACGCGCGATCCCGCCTTGCAAATCCTCGCGGACGGGCGGGAGATCGCGCCGGAGGTCAGCGGATTGCGCTACCGGTTCCACCTGCCGCCCGCCTTCTCCTCCGTTCGCCTCGCCTCGCGGCGCGCGGTTCCGGCCCACCTGTCCGAGGGGCCGGGCGATCACCGGAGGCTGGGCGTGGCGGTGGCGCGGATCGTCATGGATGGCACGCCGCTCGCGCTCGACGATGCGCGGCTCGCGGCGGGCTGGCATGACCAGGAGCCCGACGGCGCCGGTGCGGGATGGCGCTGGACGGATGGCGATGCCGGGTTCGCGACGGGTGGCGCGCGCGTGCTCGATATCACGCTGGCGATGACCGCGCGCTACTGGCTGACGCCCGCGACCGGCCAGGTCATGAGGCCGGCCGGCGCACGCCGACGACATTGAAGCGGCCGGTGACGAAGGCGGCGTCGGTCAGGCAGGCATTGCCGGCCGGATTCGCGCCGGAGACGTGATAGTCGCTGAATGCCGCGCTCTGATTGACGTAGATGCCGCCGGTGAGATTGACGGAGAGGGCGACCCCGGCCCGCGCATGGGCCAGGGCGGCATGCGCGGTCAGCGCGGCATCGGTGGAGTAGAGGGCGGCGGAGATCGCGCCGTGCTCGCGGGCGCAGCGTGTGGCGAGCGCGACGGACTCGGCGGAACCGGCGGTGGCGATCACGAAGCTGATCGGACCGAAACGCTCCTGCATGTAGGCGGTCTCCTCCTCGGCGCGGACGGCGAGGATGAGCGGGGTGGCGGTGCGCGCCGCCGTGCCGGGCAGGGCCGCGCTGTCGCGCACGATGCGCCCGAGGCCCCGCGCATCGGCAATCCGGGTGAGCGTGAGCGGATTCTGGATCGCGCCGAGCACGCCGGCCGCGCGCGCCGGATCGGCGAGCAGCGCGCCCACGGCGCCGGCGATGCCGGCGGCGACCTCCTCGAAGGTCTTGTGGCCTTCATCGGTGGCGATGCCTGATGCCGGCACGAAGATCGATTGCGGGGCGGTGCACATCTGCCCGCTGTAGAGCGACAGCGAGAAGGCGATGTTCTGGCACATGGCGGCGAAGGCATCGGTGCTGTCGATGACGATGGTGTTGACGCCGGCCTCTTCGGTGAAGAGCGGCTTGCCCCGCACGGCGTCGCGCAGCCACTGGCCGAAGGCGGGCGAACCGGTGAAGTCCACGATGCCGATGGCCGGGTCCGTGGCCAGACGCCTGGTGATCGGCGCCTCTGCGCTGTCGGCGGCGAGCAGGATGGTGTTGGGGTCGAATCCCTGTTCGGCCAGCACGGTGCGGGCGATCCGCACGGTCAGCGCCAGCGGCAGGATGGCGGCCGGGTGCGGCTTGACGATTACGGCGTTGCCGGTGACCAGATCGGCGAAGATCGCGGGGTAGCTGTTCCAGGTGGGGAAGGTGGCGCAGCCGATGACCAGGCCGATTCCGCGCGGCACGATGTGGAATTCCTTGTCCAGCTTGATCACGCTGCGCCCGGCGGGCTTTTCCCAGCGCACATGGCCGGGAATGCGCGCGAGCTCGGCATAGGCGTAGGCGACGGCCTCCAGCCCGCGATCCTGGGCGTGCGGGCCGCCGGCCTGAAACGCCATCGGGCCGGCCTGGCCGGTGGTGTGTTCGACGCTCCTGGCGATCAGGAAGCTGGCGCGGTTCAGCCGCACCAGGATCTCCACCGCGATGCCCGCGCGCGTCTCGACCGGTGCGGCGGCCCAGCGCTCGCCCGCCTGGCGGGCGGCGGCGATCAGCGTGACGGGGTCGGCATGGGGGTAGCTGATGCCCAGGGCGGGGCCGAAGGGCGAGGTCTCGGCGCCGATGCCGGGGCCGTCGGAGGGCTGGTCCAGCGCGAAGGGCTGGTTCAGCAGGGCCGCGAAGGCCGCCTCGGCCTCGGGGGCGGCGGCCGCGTCGTAGCTGCGCGGGGATTCGGAGAAGGCGCTCCAGTGGCCGCGCGCCTGCGTGGCGGCGACGGCGTCGTCGAGCAGGGCGCGGTGTGCGGCGAACAATGCGTCCATGGTATCTCTCCCAAAACCTGTCCAGCCCCAAGCCTCTGTCGGGCGATCGCCGCTGTTGACAAAGCCGGTGCCTGGGGTAGTAATTAACCGAACGGCCGGTTAATTCAAGAGGCCCCTTTCAGGGCCCGGGGCCGGAGCGCCGCGGCAGGGGATGCGCGTGGCGCAGGCGAGACGCGGCGACCAGGAAGAGACGTGGCGACCAGGAAGCGGAGGGAATCATGACGACGGCGTCTCACATCGCGGCAACCGCCGGCACGATCCGGGACGGGCTGGACGAGGCCGAACGGGCGTCGCGCGACCAGATTCAGGCGTTGCAACTCAAGCGGCTCGCCTGGTCGATCCGCCATGCCTACGACAACGTGGCGCATTTCCGCCAGCGCTGTGCGGCGATGGATGTGCACCCGGATGATCTGCGGCAGCTCTCGGACCTTCAGCGCTTTCCGCTCACCGTCAAGACCGATCTGCGCGATACCTATCCGTTCGGCCTGTTCGCCGTTCCGCGCGAGCGGATCGCCCGGCTGCATGGCTCCTCCGGCACCACCGGCAAGCCGGTGGTAGTGGGCTACACCGCGCGGGATCTGGATATGTGGGCCGATGTCGTGGCCCGCTCGCTGCGCGCCGCCGGGGTGCGGCCGGGCATGATGGTGCACAACGCCTATGGCTACGGCCTGTTCACTGGCGGGCTGGGCGCGCATTACGGCGCGGAGCGGCTGGGCTGCGCGGTGGTGCCGGTTTCGGGCGGCATGACGGAGCGGCAGGTTCAGCTGATCCAGGATTTCCGGCCCGATGCGATCATGGTGACGCCGAGCTACATGCTCGCCCTGCTCGACGGCTTCATCAAGGCGGGCATCGATCCGCGCCAATCCTCGCTGCGCTTCGGCATTTTCGGCGCCGAGCCATGGTCCAACGCCTTGCGGGTGGAGATCGAGAAGACCTTCGGCCTCGACGCCACCGACATCTACGGCCTGTCCGAGGTGATCGGTCCGGGCGTGGCGCAGGAATGCGTGGAGACCAAGGATGGGCTGCATATCTGGGAGGATCATTTCTATCCGGAGGTGATCGATCCGCAGACCGGCGCGGTGCTGCCGGATGGCGAGCTGGGCGAGCTGGTGTTCACCTCGCTCACCAAGGAGGCCTTCCCGATCATCCGCTACCGCACCCGTGACCTGACCCGCCTGCTGCCCGGCACGGCGCGGCCGGGCATGCGCCGGATGGAGAAGGTCACCGGCCGTTCGGACGACATGGTGATCCTGCGCGGGGTGAACGTGTTCCCGACGCAGATCGAGGAATTGCTGCTGGAGACGAGCTGGAGTTCCGGCCATTACCAGCTCGAACTGACCCGGCCGGGCCGGATGGACGAGCTGACGGTGCATGCCGAGGTACGGGTGGAGGAATTCCCCAGCCTCGACACCGAGCGCGTGGCGCAGGAGCTGGCCCGGCGGATCAAGGCCAATCTCGGTGTGTCCACGCATGTCGCCCTGCTCGCGCCGGGCGGGTTGGAGCGGTCGCTCGGGAAAGCCAGGCGCGTGGTGGACAACCGGCCGAAGGATCGCTGAGCCCGGCGGGGATGCCGGGCGGGGCTCAGAGCGCGTCGAAATCCACCACCACACTCGGCGTCGTCGGCCTGGCCTGGCAGGTGAGCACGAAGCCCTGCTGCAATTCCCACGGCTCGAGCGAGTAGTTCAGCGCCATCTCCGCCGCGCCCTCGACGATCCTGGCGCGGCAGGTGGAGCACATGCCGCCCTTGCAGGCGAAGGGCAGGTCGATGCCGGCGCGCAGCGCGGCATCGAGGATCGCCTCGCCCTCGGCGACCGGCGCATCGCGGCGCTTGCCGTCCACGATGATGCTGGCGACGCAGGCGGGCGGGGCCGCGGTGTCGATCACCACCGGTGCGCGCGGCACGCCGTCATAGGCCGAGACGAAACGCTCGACATGAATGCGCTCGGCCGCGACGCCGCTTTCGCGCAGCGCCGCCTCGGCGGTGTCGAGCATGGCTGCCGGGCCGCAGATGAAGGCATGGTCGATCGCGTCCGCCGGCACCACGTGGCGCAGCAGCAGACCGATCTTCTCCGCGTCGAGGTGACCGTTCAGGATCGGGATGTCCTGCTGCTCGCGGCTGAGCACGTGAAAGACCGAAAGGCGGCCGAGATAGCGGTCCTTGAGGTCTTCGAGCTCCTCGCGGAACAGGATGTCGTCCACGCTGCGGCTGCCGTAGAACAGGCTGAACACGCTGCCCGGCTCCCGCGCCAGCACGCCCTGGATGATCGAGATGATCGGCGTGATGCCGGACCCGGCGGCGAAGCCGACATGCAGACGGCCGTCGCCGGCGATCGGGCCGAGGCCGAAGCGGCCGGTCGGCGTCAGCACGTCGAGCGTGTCGCCGACATGCAGCGCATTGTTGATCCAGGTGGAGAACACCCCGCCATCGACCTGGCGCACCGCGACGCGCAGCGTGCCGTCATCCGGGGCGGAGCAGATCGAGTAGGAGCGGCGGATGTCCTCGCCGTCGATGGTGGCGCGCAGGGTGAGGTATTGCCCGGGCTCGAAGCGATAGGCGGCGGCGAGCTCCGCCGGCACGGCGAAGCGCAAGGAGACGGCGCCGGCGGTTTCGCGGCGGATGGCGCTGATGCGCAGCCGGTGGAAGCGCGGGGCGGAGGCGGTGCTGTCCGCGGCGAGCGTGTCGGTCTGGGTCATGGCGGCCTCAATGGCATTTGAAATAGTCGAAAGGCTCGCGGCAGGCCTCGCAGCGCCAGAGTGCCTTGCAGCTGGTCGAGCCGAATTCAGCGAGGCGCGTGGTCCGCGTCGAGCCGCAGCGCGGGCAGGTGACGGCATCGACGGCGAACAGGGCGCGGCGGCCGCCAGTGCCAGTGCCAGTGCCAGCGCCGATGGCCGGGGGGGCGATGCCGTATTCGCTGAGCTTGCGCCGGCCTTCCGCGGTCAGCCAATCGGTCGTCCAGGCCGGCGACAGCACCGTGACCACCCGGCTCGGGCGGAGGCCGGCCGCGTCAAGTGCGGTCTCGATCTCGAGCGCGATCATGTTCATCGCCGGGCAGCCCGAATAGGTCGGCGTGATCACCACCTCCAGCGTCTCGCCATCCTCCCGCACATCGCGCAGCACGCCGAGATCGGCGATGGTCAGCACCGGGATTTCCGGATCGCACACCGCGGCGGCGACGGCCCAGGCCTGCTCGCGCCGCGCCGGCGTCACCACGTGGCCTCGGGGATCAGGCGCTGGACATATTGCAGCTCGGTCAGCAGGTGGCCGAACGCCTCGCAGTGCCGCCCCTGCCGCCCGCCGGACTGCATCCACCCCTCCGCCGGCAGGTCCAGCGTGGCGGCGCCCAGGGTCTGGCGCACGGTGTCGTGCCAGGTGGCGCACAGGGTCTGCGGGTCGATGGCGATGCCGGCGGCGACGAGGGCGGCCTCCTCGGCCATGGGGGCGAAGATCTCGCCGGTATAGGGCCACAGATTTGTCAGCGCATCGGCGAGGCGGCGGTGGCTCTCGGCGGTGCCGTCGCCGAGCCGCAGCATCCATTCGGCGGCGTGGCGCAGATGGTAGGCCATCTCCTTCTCCGCCTTGGCGGCGATCGCGGCCAGGGTTGCGTCGGTCGAGGCCATCATCGCGCGCCAGTACGGATCGGCGTAGGCGGCGTAGAGGAACTGGCGGAGCATGGTGGCGGCGAAATCGCCGTTGGGCTGCTCGACCAGCAGGAGATTCTGATACTCCCGCTCCAGCCTGCGATAGGCGAAGGCGTCCTCGTCGCGCCCGGCGCCCTCGACCTCGCCGGCATAGGTGTAGAGCGCGCGCGCCTGGCCGATCAGGTCGAGGCCCATATTGGCCAGCGCCATCTCCTCCTCCAGGATCGGCGCATGGCCGCACCATTCGGACAGGCGGTGGCCGAGGATCAGCGCATCATCGGCGCGGCGCAGCACGTAGCGCACCAGCGCGGCGGCCGGGGCGTCCGGCGGAGTGTCCGTCATGGCGCGTGCCCTCCGATCACATATGCCCGACTTCGTCCGGCACCTCGTAGAAGGTCGGGTGCCGGTAGATCTTGGAGCCGGTGGGCTCGAACATCATGTCCTTGTCCTGCGGATCAGACGCGGTGATGGCCGCTGAGGGCACCACCCAGAGCGACAGGCCCTCGCCGCGGCGGGTGTAGAGGTCGCGCGCGGCCTGCAGCGCCAGAGTGGCGTCCGCAGCGTGCAGCGAGCCGGCATGCTTGTGGCTCAAGCCGTTGCGGGAGCGGATGAAAACTTCCCAGATCGGGGTGTTGGGCGTGGGCATGAT
>JAGXAV010000633.1 GCA_018971455.1 Rhodospirillales bacterium | reverse complement strand
AGCAGATAGCCGTTGGCGCCGTGGATCTCCACGCCGTCGAACCCGGCGGCGATGGCGTTGGCCGCGGCCTGGCGGAAACTGTCGACCAGGCCGGGCATCTCGTCGGGCGCGAGCGCGCGCGGCACCTCATAGGGCACCGGCTTCCAGTCGGCGCCGATGGTCATCCCGCTGGCGGCAATCGCCGAGGGGCCGACCGGCTGCCCGCCATTCTTCTGGTTGCTGGAGTGCGAGACCCGGCCGGTGTGCCAGAGCTGGAGGTAGATCACGCCGCCCTTGGCGTGCACCGCATCGGTCACCAGCTTCCAGCCGGCGACCTGCCCGGCGGTGTGGATGCCCGGCACATTCGGGTGCCCGTGCCCCTGCCAGGAGACCGGCGTGGCCTCGGCGATCAGCAGCCCGCCCGGGGTGGTGCGCTGGGCGTAGTATTCGGCGTTCAACGCGGTCGGCACATTGCCGTTCGGGCTGGCGCGCATGCGGGTCAGCGGCGCCAGGACCACGCGGTGCTGCAACGTGGCGCGCCCGAGGCGCAACGGCGTGAAGAGCTTCTCGGTCATCGGCGGGGTCTCGCAAGGAAGGGAAGAACTGGCGGCATTGGGCACGTTTCGGCGCGCATCGTCCATGGCCCTGCCGATGGCGCCTCAGGCGCCGGCAAGGGCGGAGGGGTTCAGCTGGTCGAGGCGCAGGAAGCGGGTGCCGCTTCGTTGCAGGGCGCCAAGCCCCTCGACCACGCCAAGGCCGCTCGGCCGGTGCGGCTGGTTGATGTGCGCGACGATGACATCGCCATTGCGCGCGGCCGCCATTCTGCCGGCAACCGCTGCCGCCGGCAGGGACGCGCCCACATCCGCGCTGAGCGAATATCCGCCGATGCCGAAGCCGAGGCGATGGATCTCGGGGATGACGGAGGGGGTGTAGTAGCCGGCGGCGGAGCGGTACCACCGCGGTGTCGCGCCCGTGGCAGCGGTGATGGCGGCCTGCCCCTGGGTGATCTCGGCGTCGATGGCCGGCAGATCGCCGGCGACCGGCAGGCCGAAGATCGTCCGCTTGCCCAGGATTGCCGGGATGTGGCGCGCGCCGTGATTCTCGAACCCGAAAATGTCCGGGTGGGCGAGAAAATAGGCCAGGCCCTGCCTGTTCCAGCTCAGCCAGAGCCCGGTCACGAAGATGGTCGCCGGGATACGCCGTTCCACCAGGGTCGCGGCGATGCGCATGTCGAACGCGCCGGGACAGGCATCGAATGTCAGGACGACGCTGCGACCGCCGGAGGGCGGGCTGGCCAGGCGCAGGCGCGGCTCGATGGGGGCGTCGGCAGCCTGGGCCGCGGCCAGGGGAAGGAAGACGGGCGCCGCCAGCAAGGCGCGGCGGTTCAGGCAGCAGGCCATGGCGGCAGATGCTCCGGGGGGAAGACTGCGCAGGGTCATGTGCGCCCGCCCGGTCGGGCCCGCAAGGGCGGCGTGGCGGCGCGCTGCCATCGGCGGGTGCTGCCGGCGATCGTGGAGCGTGCCGGAATCGAGGTGGAACGGCGCCGGATTCGTCCCATTCGCCACGCGGCCCCCCCCCGGTGCCCGCGGCAATCCGCCCGAATTGCAACGCCTGCGCGTCCCCCGGGGCGAGCATGGCGGCGATGGTGAATTCCTGCTTCCTGTCAGGATATGTTCTCTATATGTTCTTAGACGCAGGACAGCATGCCCATTCCCCCTCCCCCATCTCTTGGCGAATTGCGCGCGCGGATCAGCCGCATCGGGCGGGCCTGCGGGGCACGCCCGGC
>JAGXAV010000049.1 GCA_018971455.1 Rhodospirillales bacterium | reverse complement strand
CCCGCCATTGCCGCGATTCTGCTTGATCACCAGCGGCGCGCCCGCCCGGAGCCGGGCCGGAAACTCCGCGTCGAAGGCGGCCTGCGTGCGGTAGAGATGCGTCGGCACCCCCCATCCCAGGTGCTGCGTGCGGTACAGCACCTCCTTCACGCCCATCTTCAGGATGGTGTCCGGATGGGCGCTGACCCACGGGCCGCGCGCCGCGACGTCGCGCAGCAGGGCGTCGAGCGCCTCCCGCGTCCGCCCCTCATGCAGCGGATCGACCCAGACCAGCACGCCGTCGGCGCCGAGGAGCTGCGCGCGCACCTCCTCGGCAAACGCCTCGTCATAGACCGCGGGCTCCGCCGCAATGCCCTGGGCGGCCAGCGCCTCGAAGACGCGATGGAACCGGTTGTTCGCCGGCGTGGCCGCCTGCCGCGCCGCCTGGTCGCCGCGCCACAGCACCGCCACCCTGCCGCCCGCCCGTGCCGTCATGCCGCCCCCCGATCATCCGCCTCCGGCCGGCGATCCGGCCCGCGGAACGCGGCCAGCCAAGCCCCGTTTCGCGGCCTTTGCAATCGCCCCGCAACAGTCCTATGCACGCGCCGTTCGGAGGCCCGCCATGCCCGCTTTTCCCGCCACCCGCCTGCGTCGCAACCGCCACGATGCCTGGACCCGCCGCCTCGTCGCCGAGAACCGCCTCGCCGTCGACGACCTGATCTGGCCGGTCTTCGTCATGGAGGGCAGCGGCCTCGTCAACGACGTCGCCTCCATGCCCGGCGTGCGGCGCGTGAGCCTCGACCGTCTCGCCGCCCACGTGGCGCCGGCCGCCGAGCTCGGCATTCCCGCCATCGCCCTCTTCCCCGCGACCCCGCCCGCCAAGAAGGACGCCGAGGGCACCGAATCCGGCAACCCGGACAATCTGATCTGCCAGGCCGCCCGCCTGCTCAAGCGCGAATTCCCCGATATCGGCCTGGTCGGCGACGTGGCGCTCGACCCCTACACCGACCACGGGCATGACGGCGTGATCCGCGACGGCTACGTCGCCAATGACGAGACGCTCGCCATCCTCACCCGCCAGGCCACCAACCAGGCCGCGTCCGGCATCGACATCATCGCCCCCAGCGACATGATGGATGGCCGCATCGCCGCCATCCGCGCCGGGCTCGACGCGGACGGCCTCATCCACACCCGCATCATGAGCTACGCCGCCAAATACGCCTCCGCCTTCTTCGGCCCGTTCCGCGACGCCGTGGGCTCCGGCGGCGCGCTGAAGGGCGACAAGAAGACCTACCAGATGGACCCCGCCAATTCCGACGAGGCGCTGCGCGAAGTGGCGATGGACATCGAGGAGGGCGCGGACATGGTGATGGTCAAGCCCGGCATGCCGTACCTCGACATCATCCGCCGCGTGCATGACCGTTTCGCGCTGCCAACCTTCGCCTACCAGGTGTCGGGCGAATACGCCATGCTGATGGCCGCCATCAACAATGGCTGGCTCGACCATGACCGCGCCATGATGGAGAGCCTGATCGCCTTCAAGCGCGCCGGCGCCTCGGGCGTGCTGACCTACTTCGCGCCCGCGGCGGCACGGCTGCTGCGCGGCGGCTGAGCCGCCGGACCGGCTGCGCTCACCCCAGGCCGGGAATCGCCACCCCGGCCAGCTGCGCCAGCAGCACGGCGTTCAGCGCCATCACCACCAGCGCCGCGGCCACCGCAACGGCCTGCGTCAGGCGCGAATTGACGAACGCGCCCATCACCGCCCGCCGTCCGGTGAACCACAGCAGCGCCAGCATCGGCACCGGCAGTGCCAGGCTCAGCACGACCTGGCTGATCATCAGGCTCTGCGTCGCGTTCCAGCCCAGCGCCACCACCGCGAAGGCCGGCAGCATGGTGATGGCCCGGCGCAGCCACAGCGGCGTGCGCCAGCGCAGGAAATCCTGCATGATCGACTGCCCGGCCATGGTGCCCACCACCGAGCTTGAAAACCCCGAGGCGAGCAGCGCCGCCATGAAGGCGATGCCGGCGCCGCCGCCGAGCAGCGGCACCAGCAGGTGATAGGCGGTCTCGATCTCCGCCACATCGGCATGGCCGGCATGGAACACCGCCGCCGCCATGCCCACCATCGCCATGTTCACCACCCCCGCGAAGCTCAGCGCCAGCACCACCTCGCGGTTGGAGAAGCCGAGCAGCCGGCGCCGCTGCGCCAGCCCCGCCGTGGGCATGCGGTTCTGCGTCAGCGCCGAATGCAGATAGATCGCGTGCGGCATCACGGTGGCGCCGATGATGCCCACGGCCAGCGTCAACGCCCCGCCATCGGGCAGGTCCGGCACCACCGCTCCCCGGGCGAAGGCCGCCCAGTCCAGATGCGCGATCAGCACCTCGACGGCGAAGCCCAGCCCGATCACCGCGATGAAACCGCCGATCACCAGCTCGATCGGCCGGAAGCCGCGATGCCCCAGCAGCAGCAGCCCGTAGGTCACCAGCGCGGTGATGCCCAGCGCCGCCAGCAGCGGCAGATGGAACAGCAGCGCCAGCCCGATGGCGCCGCCGAGGAACTCGGCCAGATCGGTCGCCATGGCGGCGACTTCGCTGGCCAGCCACATCGCCACCACCAGCGGCCCGGGCAGATGCAGCCGGCACAGGCTCGCCAGGCTTCGCCCGGTGACGATGCCGAGCTTGGCCGAGAGGCCCTGGAACAGCATGGCGATGGCATTGGCCGCCACCACCACCCACAGCAGCGCATAGCCATAATGGCTGCCGGCCTGGATGTTGGTGGCGAAATTGCCGGGGTCGATATAGGCGATGGAGGCCACCACGGCGGGCCCGGCAAAAGGCAGAAAATCGAGCAGCCCGCGCCGCCGCCCGGCCAGCACCTCCTGCCCGGCCGCGACCGTGCGCTCCGACAGGCCGGCCGGGCGCATCACCGCCTCGCCGCTTGTGTCATCCATGGCCGGTCATCCGAACGGCATTGTCCGTCTTGCCCCTTGTCGCCAAAGTGTAGCCTAGGCTACATTTAGTTGCCAAGGATGTGGTCACCCGGCGCCCCGCGTCAAGCCCGCCCGAAGCCAGTTGAAATCGCCGGGACCTTTCTCCATGGTCCGGCCCGCAATCACGGAGAGGACGGGTGCCCCCCACCAGAGCGGCCCGCCGGCCGGCGGCCACCGAGCTGCCCGCCGAGCCCACCCAGGCGCGCCGTTTCGGCAAGGCGCGCACCGCGCAATCGACGGCCCTGCTGGAGGATTATGCCGAGCTGATCGCCGACCTGCTGGCCAGCGGCGGCGAGGCGCGCCCGACCGATATCGCCCGCCGCCTCGGCGTCTCCCACGCCACCGCCATCAAGACCATCGCCCGCCTCAAACGCGAGGGCCTGGCCACCGCCCGCCCCTATCGCGGTGTCTTCCTCACCGAGGCCGGCGAGGCCCTGGCCGCTCGCGTAAAATCGCGCCACCGCCTGGTGGTCGATCTGCTGCGCGCCGTCGGCGTGCCCAGCGAAGCCGCCGAGCAGGACGCCGAGGGCATCGAGCACCACGTCTCCGACACCACGCTGCTGGCCTTCGGCCGGTTCCTCAAGGCGCACGGCTAGCCGGGCGGCCGATCACCTTGCCTCAGATCACCTTCTTGTTGCGCAGCGCCGTCATCTCGCGCGCGCTCACCCCCAGCAGATCCTCCAGGATCTCGCCGGTATGCTCGCCGAGCAGCGGCGGCGGCAGGCGGTAATCCACCGGCGTCTCGGACAGCCGCACCGGATTGGCGATCACCTTCACCTTGGCGCCGCTGGAATGGGCCATCTCCACCACCATGCCGCGCGCCTGCACATGCGGGTCGGCGAACACCTCCTCCAGCGTGTTGATCGGCCCGCAGCCGATCTTCAGCGCCTCCAGCCGCCCGACCCACCACGCGGTCGGATGCGCCTTGATCACCGGCGCCAGCGTGTCGGTGACCAGCTTGCGGTTCTCCACCCGCGCCGCGTTGGTGGCGAAGCGCGCATCGGCCAGCAGGTGGGCGATGTCGAAATTCTCGCAGAAACGCTGGAAGGTCGGGTCATTGCCGATCGACAGCACCATGAACCCGTCGGCGGTGGCGAACACCTGGTAGGGCACGATGTTGGGGTGCTGGTTGCCCAGGCGCGGCGGGTTGGCGCCGGTCGCCAGATAGTTCATGCCCTGGTTGGCCAGCCATGCCACATGGGTGTCGAGCATGCCGATATCGACCTGCTGGCCCACCCCGGTCCGGTCGCGGTGGCGCAGGGCGGCGAGGATGCCGATGCAGCCATACAGCCCGGCGAACAGATCGGCCACCGGCACGCCCACCTTCTGCGGCTGTCCCTCGGGCTCGCCGGTCAGGCTCATCACCCCGCCCATCGCCTGGATCAGGCTGTCATAGCCCGGCCGCGGCGCATACGGCCCGGTCTGCCCGAAGCCGGTGATCGAGCAGTAGATCAGCGCAGGGAACTCGGCATGCAGCTGCTCGTAGCCGAGGCCGTACTTGGCCAGCGCGCCGACCTTGAAATTCTCCACCAGCATGTCGCAATCGGCCAGCAGCCGCTTCACCATCGCCTGCCCGGCCTTGGCCGAGATATCCAGCGTCACCGAGCGCTTGTTGCGGTTGACGCCGACGAAATAGGCGCTCTCCTCCGTCCCGGGCATGACCGGCGGCGCGAAGCCGCGGGTGTCGTCGCCCGCCCCCGGCCGCTCGATCTTGATGATCTCCGCCCCCAGGTCGCCGAGCATCTGCGTGCAGGTCGGCCCCGCGAGTACGCGGGTGAGATCGAGCACCCGAAGCCCCTTCAGGGGACCGGTCGCATCCTTCATGTTCATTCGTTCGTCTTGCCCGTTCACGTTGCAGCGTTCATATCAGCCACGCTTACAGGATCGCCATACCGGGAGGCAAACCCATGCTCGACCATCCGCACGCAACCCCCGAGGCGCCGACGCTCGACGAGCGCGCCCTGGCCACCGCCCTCGCGCAGCGCCATTTCATCGGCGGCCGATTCGTCCCGCCCGTCGCCGGCGCCAGCTTCGCCGTGATCAATCCGGCGACCGGCCAGGAGATCGCCCGCGCCGCGGAGGGCGATGCCGCGGATGTCGATGTTGCGGTGCAAAACGCCGCCGCCGCGCAGAAATCCTGGGCCCGCATGCCGGCCCGCAAGCGCGGCGCGCTGGTCGCGCAATGCGCCGGCCTCATCCGCGCGCATGTCGAGGAACTCGCCCGGCTGATCGCGCTGGAAACCGGCAAGGCGCTGCGCACCGAAAGCCGGGTCGAGGCCAACACGGTGGCCGACGTTCTGGAATTCTTCGGCGGCCTGGGCAGCGAGCTGAAGGGCGAGAGCGTGCCCTTCGCGCCGGACGTGCTGAGCGTCACCGTGCGCGAGCCGCTCGGCGTCGTCGGCGCCATCATTCCGTGGAACGTGCCGCTGCTGCTGATGGCGCTGAAGATCGCCCCCGCCCTGGTCGCCGGCAACACCGTGGTGGTGAAATCGGCCGAGGAGGCGCCGCTCACCGTGCTGCGCATCTGCGAGCTGATGAACCGCATCCTGCCGCCCGGCTGCTTCAACATGCTCTCCGGCTACGGTCCGGAATGCGGCGCGCCGCTGGTCGCCCACAAGCTCGTGCGCAAGGTGACGTTCACCGGCAGCGTCGAGGTCGGCCGCATCGTCGCCCGCGCCGCCGCCGACAAGCTCATCCCGGTCACGCTGGAGCTCGGCGGCAAGTCGCCCATGCTGGTCTTCGCCGATTGCGATTTCGAAAAAACCGTGACCGGCGCCGTCACCTCCATGCGCTTCACCCGCCAGGGCCAGAGCTGCACTGCGGCCAGCCGGATCTATGTCGAGCGGCCGATCTTCGCGCGCTTCGTCGAAGCCCTCGCCGCCCGCGTCGATGCCATGGTGATGGGCGACCCGCTCGACGAGGCGACCGATATCGGCACCATCATCAGCCCCGAGCAATTCGCCAAGGTCGCCGCCTTCATCGCGGAGGGCAAGGCCACCGCCGGCGCCAGCGGGCGCGCCTGCTCGCGCCTGCCCGCGGAGGCCGGCCTCAAGAAGGGCCTGTTCATCCAGCCCCACATCTTCACCGGCCTGCCCAACTCCTCGCGCCTGGTGCAGCAGGAGATCTTCGGCCCGGTCACCTGCGTCTTTCCCTTCGACGACGCCGAGGCGGTGCTGGCCGAAGCCAATGACAGCGAGTACGGCCTCGCCGCCTCGCTATGGACCAACAACCTCAAGCAGGGCCTCAGCCTCGCCCACCGCCTCGAAGCCGGGCTGGTCCAGATCAACCAGAACCTCGTCGTCCAGGCCAACCTCTCCTATGGCGGCGTCAAAAGCTCGGGCCTCGGCAAGGAAGCGAGCCTGGAGGCGATGCTCGAGCATTTCACCCATAAGAAGACGATCATGGTGAACTACGCCTGAGATCATGCGGCAGCAAAAGCCCACGGCCGCGCGGCAATCCGGCCGGCGCCGCCGGCTCGTCGGGTCGCTCGCGCTCGTCATGCTGGCCGGCGTGCTGGCCGGCGCGGCCCTCCTCTACGGCATCGAGCGGGTCGGGCGGACCCCGCGCGAGCTGGCGCCCTACATCGTCCGGCGGGCCTCCGGCCACCGCAGCGCGATCACGGTCACCGCGGGGCTGGTCAGCGGCGCCCTGATCGCCGCCGACGGGCTGGCCCCGCCGCCCGGCCCGCGCCTGCCGGTCTGGTGGGGCGCCTCACCCGCCCGCTCGACGCCGCCACCGCCCGCCGGGGCGCAGACTCACCTCATCGGCTCGGTGGGGGAACTGCGCGCGGCACTGCAATCGGCAAGCCCCGGCGACATCATCGAGCTGCTGCCCGGCACCTACCGCATCAGCTATCCCTCGATCGGTCTCACCGCCGCCGGCACCGCGGCGGCGCCGATCACCCTGCGGGCTCCCCGGCTCGGCGACGTCATCCTCGAATCGGACACCGTCGTCGCCTTCAAGCCGACCGCCCCCTACTGGCACATCGAGAACCTGGTCATTCGCGGCAAATGCGGCGACGACAGCGATTGCGAGCACGCCTTCCAGGTCGTCAGCGGCGCCCGGCACATCGTCATCCGCAACAATCTGCTCGAGGATTTCAACGCCCAGATCAAGATCAACGCCGAAGGCGATCAGATCCCTGATGACGGGACCATCATCGGCAACACGCTGATCGACACCCGCCCGCGCAACACCGCCAACCCGGTGACGCCGATCGACCTCGTGCAGGCCTCGCACTGGCGCATCGCCGACAACCTGATCGCCGACTTCACCAAGACCGAGGGCAACAGCGTCTCCTACGGCGCCTTCGTCAAGGGAGGCGGCAGCGGCAATGAGTTCGCCCGCAACATCGTGCTCTGCTCGGGCAACCTCCCCAGCCCCGGCGGCCAGCAGATCGGCCTGTCCTTCGGCGGCGGCGGCACCGGGGCGACCATCTTCCGCCACGGCGACCGCTCCGGCATCGAGCAGCACGGCAGCGTGATGCGCGACAACCTGATCGCCTTCTGCAGCGATGTCGGCATCTACCTGAACCGCGCCGCCAATTCGTTCATCACCCACAACACGCTGCTCGATACCGTCGGCATCGACGTGCGCTTCATCGAATCATCGGCCCATATCCACGACAATCTGGTGGACGGCATCATCCGCTCGCGCGATGGCGGCGTGGTGGACGCGCAGCGCAACGAGACATCGCCGCTGCTGGGCCTGTTCGTCGGCTGGCACCCGGTCCGCCGCCGCTTCATGGATGCCGAGCGGCTCGACCTGCGCTGGCGCGACCCGCCGCCCCGCGGCCCGACCGAGGGCAGCGCCCCCGATCTGTGCGGCGCCACCCGCCCGCCCGACCCGCGCCCTGGCGCCTTCGAGGATTTCTCCGCCTGCACGCGCTGAGGCCCGGGTTTCCCGCGCGCCCGTATCCGCCTATCCTCCGCCCATGACCGAACGCCTCTTCCTCGAAGACTCCGCGCGGGCGACCGCCACCGCCACCGTGCTCGCCGCCGATGCCGCCGGCATCGTGCTCGACCGCACCATCTTCTACGCCCGCTCCGGCGGCCAGCCCGGCGATGTCGGCACGCTCGCCTGGGAAGGCGGCGAGCTCGCCATCGTGGACACCGTCAAGGGCGAGGGCGAGACCATCCTGCACATCCCGGCCCAAGGCGCCGCCCTGCCGGCCCCCGGTGCGGAGCTGCGCCTCGCGCTCGACTGGCCGCGCCGGCAGGCGCTTATGCGCATGCACACGGCGATGCACCTGCTCTGCGCCGCCCTGCCGGGCGCCTCGGTCACCGGCGGGCAGGTCGGCGCGGACCGCTCGCGGCTCGATTTCGACCTGCCCGAGCCGCCGGCCAGGGAATTGCTGGAGGAACGCCTCAACGCGCTGATCGCCGGCGCCCACCCGGTTGCCCATGAATGGGTCGACGCCGCCGTGCTCGACACCAACCCCGAGCTGGTGCGCACCCTCTCCGTCCAGCCGCCCCGCGGCTCCGGCCGGCTGCGCCTGGTGCGCATCGGCACGGCGGACCGGCCGGTCGACCTGCAACCCTGCGGCGGCACCCATGTCGCCAACACCGCCGAAATCGGCCGCGTCGCCGTGCTCAAGATCGAGAACAAGGGGCGGCAGAACCGCCGCATCACGATTACCCCGGCCTGACGGAGGCCGGCCTGACGGAGGACAGAGTGGACAACACCAAGCTGGTCAGCACCGACTGGCTCGCCGCCCATCGCGACCAAGTGCTGGTGTTCGACAACACCATGTACCTGCCCAACGAACCCAAGAACGGTCTGGTCGAGTTCCGCCGCGCCCACATCCCCGGCGCCCGCTTCTTCGACATCGACGTCATCGCCGACCCCGACACGACGCTGCCGCACATGGTGCCCAGCCCCGGCCGGTTCGAGAAGCTGGTGGGTGCGCTGGGCATCGGCAATGACAGCTTCGTCGTCTTCTACGACCAGAAGGGCCTGTCCACCGCCGCGCGCGGCTGGTGGATGATGGGCGTGTTCGGCCATGACCGCGCCGCCGTGCTCGATGGCGGGCTGCCGAAATGGCTGGCCGAGGGCCGCCCGACCGAGGCCGGAGACCCGCCCCCCGCCCCGGCCGCGACGTTCCGCGCCGATTACCGGCCGAGCCGGCTGCGCGGCGTCGGCGACCTGCTGGCGAATGTCACGTCGCAAAAGGAACTCGTGCTGGA
>JAGXAV010000632.1 GCA_018971455.1 Rhodospirillales bacterium | reverse complement strand
GACGGTGAGGATCAGCGCGTCGAGGGTGATCATGACGCCTCCTCCAGCCCGGCGCGGGGGTTCCATTGCGGGGCATCGGTGCGCCCGGCCAGGAAGGCGGCGAGGCCGGGATCATTCGGGCCGCGCATGATGCGCAGCGTGGCGAAGGCGTCGCCCGCCGGGTGTGCGCCGGCCGCCGGCACGCCACGGCCACGCAGGCGCAGGCGGGTGCCCGTCTCGGCGCCGGGCGGGATCGCCATGCTGACCTTGCCCTCGATGGTCGGCACGCTGACGCGCGCGCCGAGCACCGCCTCGGCAATGCTGATCGGCAGGTCGAGATGGATGTCCCGCCCCTCGCGGCGGAAAATCGGGTGGGGCAGGATCGTGACCTCGATCAGCGCGTCGCCGGGCGGCTGGCCGGGGTGGTGGGAGGGCGCCCCCTTGCCGCGCAGGCGCAGCACCTGCCCGCTCTGGAGCCCGGCCGGGATGCGCACCTCGAGGCTCGCGCCATCGGGCAGAACGAGGCGCTGGGTCGTGCCGCGCACCGCATCGAGAAAGGGCACGGCGAGGCTGTAATGGCGGTCGCCGCCGGCGCGCGGGTGGCCGCCGCCGGCGCGGAACAGGCCGGCCAGGATGTCGCCGAGATCCTCGCCGGAATCGGCCGCGAAATCCCCGGCGGCGAAATCCGGCCGGTAATGGGCGCCGGCCGGCCCCTCGGCGTGGTCGCGGTAGAAATGCGGGCCCGGTTGTGGCCGCTCCTGCCCGGCGGCGTCGATCTCGCCGCGGTCGAAGCGGGCGCGGCGCTCGGGGTCGCCGAGCAGGTCATGGGCGGCGTTGATCGCCTTGAAGCGCTCCTCGGCCCTGGCGTCGCCGGGATTGAGGTCGGGGTGCGAGGTCTTGGCGAGCTTGAGGAAGGCGGTGCGGATCTGCTTGTCGGTGGCGTCACGCGCCACGCCGAGGGTCTTGTAGGGGTCGTCGGCCATGCCGCCTCCGCTGCGCAGGGACGGCCCATGCTGGCATGGATCGGCCGGCGGCGGGAGGGTCTTGGCGGCGGCGGCGAAGGGGCGGATGCTGGCGCCGATGGCGACCGAACGGGAGGCAGCGATGAGCGATTTGGTGCGGATCACCCGCCATGACGGCGTGGCGCTGGTGGAGATCGACCATCCGCCGGTCAATGCGCTGTCGGCCGCGTTGCGGGCCGCGCTGATAGCAGCGCTCGACCAGGTGATGGCGGATCGCTCGGTGCGCGCCGCGGTGCTGGCCTGCGCCGGCAAGACCTTCGTCGCCGGGGCGGATATCCGCGAGTTCGACGGACCGGCCGCCGAGATCACCACCGGTGACATCTGCGCCCGGCTCGACGCCGCCAGCAAGCCGGTGGTCGCGGCCCTGCACGGCACGGCACTGGGCGGCGGGTTCGAGCTGGCGCTGGGCTGCCACGCGCGGGTGATGGCGCCGGACGGGCGGGTCGGCCTGCCGGAGAGCCGGATCGGGCTGATCCCGGGCGCCGGCGGCACGCAGCGCGCGCCGCGCCTGGCCGGCGCGATGGCGGCGCTGGACATGGTGGCGAGCGGGCGGCACGTCCCCGCCGACGAGGCGCTGCGGCTCGGCCTGGTCGATGAGATCGCGACCGATCTGCGGGCGGCGGCGATGCTGCGGGCGCACGCCCTGGCCGAGGCCGGACACTGGCCGCGGGTGCGCGACCGCGCGGTGCCGGCGACGGACCGCGCCGCCTTCGATGCCGCGGTCGCGGCGCTGCGCAAGCGGGCGCGCGGGGCGGTGGCGCCGGTGGCGGC
>JAGXAV010000631.1 GCA_018971455.1 Rhodospirillales bacterium | reverse complement strand
CTGCGCGCGACCTTCCACGATAGCGGACATATTCTCGGTTCGGCGCATGTGCTGCTGGAGGTGACGGAACGCGGCGCGAGCCGGACCATCCTGTTCTCGGGCGATATCGGCGGCTCGGGCAGCCCGCTGCTCGGCCGGCCGGACCCGCCGGCGGAGGCGGAGATCGTGGTGATGGAGACGACCTACGGCGATCGCGGGCACCGCTCCTACGCCGAATCCGTCGCCGAGTTCCATGATGCGATCCGCGCCACCTTCGCGCGCGGCGGCAATGTGATCGTGCCGACCTTCGCGCTGGAGCGGGCGCAGGAGATCCTCTACGCCATCCGCGCCGGCATCGAGGCGAAGCGGCTCGACGCGTCGGTCCAGGTGTTTCTCGATTCACCGATGGCGATATCGGCGACGGATATTTTCCGGCGCCATCCGGGATGCTACGGGCCGGAGCTGGCGGCGCGGTTCCATCGCGGCGAGGACCCGTTCGCCCTGCCGGGGCTGCACCTGGTCCGCGATTCGTCGGACTCGATGGCGCTGAACCGCATCAGCGGCGGCGCGATCATCATGGCGGGCTCCGGCATGTGCACCGGCGGGCGGGTGCGCCACCATCTGCGGCACAATCTCTGGCGGCCCGAGGCGGGGATCGTTTTCGTCGGCTTCGCGGCGGCGGCCACGCTGGCCCGGCGCATCATCGACGGAGCCCGGCAGGTGACGCTGTTCGGCGACGAGATTCCGGTGCGCGCGCGCATCCATACCATCAACGGATTCTCCGGCCATGCCGACCAGCAGGGGCTGCTGGCCTGGCGCCGCGCCGTGGCCGGCGTGACGACGACGTTCCTGGTGCATGGCGAGGCGGCGGTGATGGCGCGCTTTGCCGAATTGCTGCCGGCCGGGCGGGTGGACATGCCGGAGCTGCATCAGCGGTTCGTGCTGTGACCGCGCCGGGGCCCTGAGCCGGGCTCGTTCTACGCCTCGCGCAGGCCGCGCGGCCGCAGGAGCATGCGCCCGTAGCCGAGCACGAAGCCGGCGAAGGCGGCGATCCAGAGCGCGGCCGCGGCGATGAGGAGCGGCATGGCCCAGGCGGCCGCGAACGCCGCGGCCACGCGGGTGATCGCCGCCAGGAAGACCAGCGCATAGATGATGGTCGTTCGCCGGTCGGCCGCGAGCGGGCGGCCCGTATGGCCGCGCGTGGCGCGCGTCATCACCGCGAGGATCATCGTGCCGATGCCGCCCGCGGTGAGCGTGTGGATGGCGGCGCTGAGCGGCAGGTTCACGCCGAGCGTGACCAGGCCGAGCAGGGCGGCGCCGAGCACCAGCCAGGCATAGCCGACGTGCAGGACGAGCAGCAGCGGCTCGGCGGCGGTCGCCACCCCGCGCCAGCGCAGCAGGCGCCACAGATTGAGCGCGGCACCGAGCAGGAGGAGCAGGCCGACCGCCCGCACCTCCGGCAGGAAGGCCCACAGGATGAGGCCGGCATGCAGGGTGCCGAGCGCCACCCGGTCGATCCGCCCATGCCCGGCCGGCAGCCGGGCGCCAGGGAGCCTGGCCAGCCAGTTGCGCGTGAAGCTCGGCACGATGCGCCCGCCCATGACCGACACCAGGAGGATGATGGTGGCCAGGGCGAGCCGCCATCCCAGGCCGGATGGCACCGCCATGCCGCCGGCCTCGAGGTGCATCAGGAGGTTGGCGAGGCCGAGCAGGCCGACCACCGCCACCATCGGCAGGTTGCGCCAGTTCCGCCCGGCGATGATCTCGCGCGCGATGACCCCGGCGAAGGCGGCCTGG
>JAGXAV010000630.1 GCA_018971455.1 Rhodospirillales bacterium | reverse complement strand
TCTACACCTCCGGCCGCAAGATGGAGGGGGTGTGGTTCGAGAACCGGGAGGCCGCGGCGGCGCACCAGGCCGGCATGCCGCGGGTGCCGCCGGGGCGCTACCATGGGCTGGTGGTTTCGCCGCTGCGCACGGCGCGGCTCGACCCGCCGGACATCTGCCTGTTCTACGCCAACCCCGCGCAGATGATCCTGTTCATCAACGGGCTGCAATGGAAGGCCTACCGGCGCTACGATTTCTCCATCACCGGGGAGAGCGCCTGCGCCGATTCCTGGGGCCATGCGTTGAAGACCCGCGAGGTGAGCCTGTCGATCCCGTGCTATGCGGAACGCCGTTACGGCGCCGTGGCGGATGACGAGATGCTGATGGCCTGCCCGCCGGAAGACCTGCAGCGCGCGGTGACCGGCCTCGCCGGGCTGTCCAAGGCCGGGCTGCGCTACCCCATCATGCCCTTCGGGCCGCAGGCCGAGCCGGCCGAGGGCCTGGCCAAAAGCTACGCCGGCAAGAACTGAAGGAACAGGACATGGACGGAAAAACCTCGCCTCTGGCGGTGAAGCTGCCGGAGCTTCCGCCGCTGGCCGGCGTACGGCTCGGGGCGGCCGAGGCCGGAATCCGCTACCGCAACCGCACCGACCTCGTGATGCTGGAGCTCGCCGCGGGCACCACGGTCGCCGGCGTGTTCACCTCCAACCGCTGCCCGGGCGCTCCGGTCGACTGGTGCCGCGCGGCGCTGCGGGGCGGACAGGCCCGCGCCGTGGTGGTGAACGCCGGCAACGCCAACGTGTTCACCGGCCGGGCGGGGCGGGAGACCTGCGCCGTCACCGCCGCCGCCGCCGCGCGGCTGGCCGGCTGCGCGGCCGAACAGGTCTTCGTCGCCTCCACCGGCGTGATCGGGGAGGTGCTGCCGGTCGACCGGCTGACCGCGGCGCTGCCGGCGCTGCATGCCGGGCTGCGCGCGGATGGCTGGGAAGCGGCGGCGCGCGGCATCATGACCACCGACACCTTCCCCAAGGCTGCCTCCCGGGTGGCGAAGATCGGCGGGGTCGCGGTGCGCATCAACGGCATCGCCAAGGGCAGCGGCATGATCGCGCCCGACATGGCGACCATGCTGTGCTTCATCTGCACCGACGCGAAGCTTCCGTCCGGCGCGCTGCAGGCGCTGCTGAAGAAGGGGGTCGATGCCAGCTTCAACTGCACGACGGTGGATTCCGACACCTCCACCTCGGATACGGTGCTGCTGTTCGCCACCGGCCAGGCGAAGCATCCGCGGGTTCCGGCCGAGGGCGGGCGGGTGCTGGGCGACTTCGCCCGCGCGCTGAACGAGGTGCTGCTGGATCTGGCGCTGCAGGTGGTGCGCGACGGCGAGGGGGCGCAGAAGCTGGTGCGCATCGACGTCACCGGCGCGACGACAGGGCGTTCGGCGAAGCGCATCGGGCTGGCGGTGGCCAACTCGCCGCTGGTGAAGACGGCGATCGCCGGCGAGGACGCCAACTGGGGGCGTATCGTCATGGCGGTGGGCAAGGCGGGCGAACCGGCCGACCGTGACCGGCTTTCCATCGGCGTCGGCGGCGTGTGGATGGCGCGCGACGGCGGCGTGGTGCCCGGCTATGACGAGGCGCCGGTGGCGGCGCACATGCGCGGGCGCGAGGTGGCGATCGCCATCGATGTCGGCCTCGGGCGGGGCAAGGCCACGGTGTGGACCTGCGACCTGACGCACGGCTATATTGACATCAACGGATCGTATCGCAGCTGACGGTTCGTTGCACGGTCGCGCGATCCTTG
>JAGXAV010000629.1 GCA_018971455.1 Rhodospirillales bacterium | reverse complement strand
GCGCGCACCACGTTGGCGGCAAGCTCGGCGGTGCCGAAGGTCGCATAGGCGGCGAGCGGCACGGTGGTGCCGCCGAATCCGGCGACATCGTAATGGAAGGCGGGCAGGGGCTCGCCCAGGCAGGCAAGCGCGGTCGCGCAGTCCGAATGGGTGTGCACGATCGCCATCGCCTGCGGGGCGGCGCGGTAGATGGCCGCATGCATCTGCCATTCGGAGGAGGGCAGCACCTTGCCTTGGTGGTTTCCGTCGAACCGCATCTCCACCATCCGCGCCGGGCGGGCTGTGGCGCCGGTGGCGCCGGTCGGCGTGATCAGCATGCCCTCGCCATGGCGCAGGCTGACATTGCCGGCGCTGCCGGTGATCAGGCGGTGCTCGGCGACGCTGCGGTACAGCCAGGCCACCAGGTCGCGCGGCGGAAGGGACATGGCGGCATATCAACCGCTTCGCGCCGTGTGCGCAATGGCGGTCCCGCCCGGGCCGGCCGGCGGCATGAGCCCGGCGGCATGAGCATGGCGCATGGCCGCTGCCGGGGCGGCGCCTAGGCGGCGATGGCGCCGGGGGCGTAGGGTGCTGCACCGCAACCAAGGACTCTCCCGCGTGACCCCAGCCCGCTTTGCCGTCCGCTCCCTGGCATGGGCCGCCGCCCCCTGGCTGCTGGCCGGCTGCACCATGGGGCCGAACTTCCAGCGCCCGGCCCCCTGGTGGTCGCCCGCCCGCTTCACCGCGCCCGCGGCGCCGGCCGTGGCCAGCCAGACCGTTGCCACCCCGATCGATCCGCACTGGTGGACACTGCTCGGCGACCCGCTGCTGACCTCGCTGGAGGGGCGGCTCGATGCGGGCAATCTCGATCTGCGGGTGGCCACGCTGCGGCTGGCCGAGGCGCGGGCGCAGCTCGGCGTCAGCCGCGCCGCGCTCTACCCGGGCGTCAACGGCAATGCCAGCTATCTGCGTCAGGAGGCCAGCCGCAAGGGCGTGCTGGCCCTGGCGACCGCCGGCACGCCCGGCACCGGCGCCAACGGGACGGGCGGGCGGGGGGCGACGCCCAACACCTCGCTGTTCAAGCCCTACGACCTCTACCAGGCCGGTTTCGACGCGAGCTGGGAGGTCGATCTGTGGGGCCGGGTCGCGCGCAGCGTCGAATCCGCCCGCGCGCAGGTCAGCGCCAGCGCCGACAGCCGGCGCGACACGATGGTGACGGCGAGCGCCGAGCTGGCGCGCGACTACGTCGATCTGCGCGGCGCCCAGCGCAAGCTCGACATCACCCGCCAGAATCTCGATATCGCGAAGCAGAACCTGCAACTGACGCAGGCCCGCGCGGCCGGCGGCATCACCACCGATCTCGACGTCGCCAACGCCGCGGCGGAAATGCAGACGGTCGCAGCACAGATCCCGCTGCTCGAGGCGCGGGCGGCGAGCCTGATGAACGCCATCGCCTTCCTGCTCGGCGCGCCGCCGCACGCCCTCGAGGGAGAGCTGGCCACCGCCCGCGCCGTGCCCCCGGTGCCGCCGCTGGTGCCGGTCGGCGTGCCGAGCGACCTGCTCCGCCGCCGCCCGGACATCCGCCGCGCCGAGGCGCAGCTGCACGCCGCCACCGCCGATATCGGCGTCGCCGTCGCCGATTTCTATCCGCGTTTCGTGCTGGCGGGCAGCGGCTCGTTGCAGAGCGTGCAGTTCCACAGCCTTGGCGACTGGGCGGCGACCGCGTTTTCCTTCGGCCCCAGTGTCTCTCTGCCGATCTTCGAGGGCGGGCGGCTCACCCGCACGCTGGAGCTGCGCAAGG
>JAGXAV010000628.1 GCA_018971455.1 Rhodospirillales bacterium | reverse complement strand
CCGTCGCCGGCCCCGCCCCCAGCATGGCCGCACCGAGCAGCGCGGTGCCGATGCGCAGGGCCGCCCCGCGCATCGGCCGCAGCCCGGGCCTCAGGGGTTGGGAATGAGGCTGGGCGAGATGGCCTTCGCCTGGGCCACGAACAGGTGGTCGGCATCGTCCTGGAGAAGATATCCATCATGCACCAGCGCGTCGGCGGCCGCGGCGACCTTGTGCTGGTAGTCGGCCCGCCCGGTGTAGAGATCGGCCAGCGTCGCGCGGCTGTCATGCCCCCCGGCCTTCGCGGCGGCATCGACGGCAAACGGGATTGCCGCGCCGTTGGAGGTGCAGCCCTCGCCGGTGGCATGGCCGGCGCCGCGGAAATTCCATCCGGTATAGGTGGCCAGCGGCACTTTCACGTCGGGCACCAGCACACCGGTGGTGGCGTTGCCATTGGCGTCCACCTTTGGCACCAGCACCGTATAGGCCTTGCCGGACTGCACCACCGGCACGGCGCCGCGATAATCGGTGACGAGGAGCTGGTTGTATTGCCCCGTGAAGGTGAGGTGCAGCGCCGTCGGCTTGCCGGCACTCGGCACCATCACATCGCGCAGATCGGGAAAGCCGGTGGCGGCCTGGGTCGGCGCCACCAGGGTGCCGGAGGCCACGGTGGGATACTGCGAGGGCGGCGGGGGCGTATCTTTCCCCACCCACGCGATCAACTCCGGGATCAGGGCCCGCTCGACGGGCTTCTCGGCAACCGGCGTTGCCGGAAGCTGGCACAGGCTGCCGGGCCCCGGGATCGTGAGCAGCCCGGTGGTGACGCCCGCCCCGCCGCCATGCTGCGTGCCGGGCACGAGGTAGTAGCGCACATTCGCCGGCAGCTTGAGGTCCTTGCCGCGGCCGTTGGTGACCACCAGCGAGGCCCGCGCGCCCCACCATTCGAAAGAGCCGTCGAGCTGCATGATGCGCGGGCAGGTATGGGTGGCGGCGCAGCGCACCAGCAGCCCGTCCGTGCGTCCGCTGACCGGATCCTTGATGGTGTTGTAGGCAAAGGGGAACTGGTCGCCGCGCTGCCAATGATCCTCATGCTCCTTGGACCAGCGGCCGGGCTGGGAGAATCGGGCGTCGGTCCAGGTCCGGCGCGCACCGGAGATGATCGGCATCATGCCCTCGAACACCGCGCGGCCCTGGCCGTCGACGTTGAAGCCCCGATAGAGGAAATCCTTGATGAAGCGGCCGGACTGCGAGATCCCCTCACCGATGGCGAGATCGAAATTCGTGCCGGGCTTGGCCGGGCACGATGCCAGAACGCAATGGGCCTGCTTGAGATCGTTCAACGGGTTCGCGTGCCCCTGCGCGTCGGCGGCATCATGGCGCAGGAACGTCACGAGATCGCGGACCGCGGCGAAGCCGATGCCGTTCACCCGCGGGTCCTTGGCGCGATAGACGAAGCTGTAGATGGTACCTGCATCCGGCGGCACCGGCTTGCCGTCGGGCCCGGGCACGCTGGCCGGCGGGGTGAAGACGACGGTGGTGGCGCCGTCGGCGGCCTGCGCATAGTGCCATTGGGGGACCGGCGAAGAGGGTGCTGCATAGCTCTCGGCGCCGGGCTTTGCCGTTCCATACCCGGTCAGCCAGGATTGCCGCGCGGTGAAGGTGACGGAGGCGCGATCGCCCGGCGCGGCCGGAGGGTAGGACAGAACGATGGTGTTGGCCGCGCCGCCGGCATAATCAGGGATGTATTCCTCGCGCGAAAACCCGGTGATGGGCTTGCCATTCTTCTGCCGGGCAACCGGAAAGCTGGTGCC
>JAGXAV010000627.1 GCA_018971455.1 Rhodospirillales bacterium | reverse complement strand
CGCGCCGCGCTACGACACCATCGACGCCGCCGACGCGCCAGTGATCCTGTGCGGCTTCGGCCGCGTCGGGCAGATCATCGGGCGCATCCTGCGCATGCAGGGCATCGCCTTCACCGCGCTCGAGCGCGATCCCGGCCAGATCGAGGTGGTCCGCCGCTTCGGCACGAAAGTCTATTTCGGCGACCCGACGCGCCCGGACCTGCTGCGCGCCGCCGGCGCCGAGACCGCGCGGCTGCTCATCGTCGCCACCGACAACATGGAGGAGGCGCTGCGCGTGGTGGACATCGCGCGCCGCAACTTCCCCGGCCTCGCCATCGTCTCGCGCGCCCGCAACCGGCGCCACGTCCATCTGCTGATGGATCGCGGCGTGCAGGGCATCGTCCGCGACACCTTCCACTCCAGCCTGAAGCTCTCCGAATTGTCGCTGCAGGCGCTCGGCATCGCGCCCGAGCGTGCACGCCGCACGGTGGACCTGTTCGCCGAGCATGACGAGGCCAACCTGGCCTCCACCCACGCAATCTATCGCGACGAGACGCAGCTGAGGCAGAGCGTGCAGCAGGCCACCGACGAACTCGCCGCCCTGTTCGACGCCGATCAGAGCGGCGAGGACGCCGTCAAAAGCCGCGAAAATCGGTAAAGGTCGCGGCCGGCTCGCGCACCGTGCGCAGCTGGTTGGCCGGCGCCGCCGGGTCTTCGTGGCCGATCGCCATGCCGCAGACCACGATGTCGCTCTCCGGCAGATCGAGCAGCGCGCGGACGGTGCGCGGGAACTCGGCAAACACCGCCATCGCGCAGGTGTCGAGCCCGCGGGCGCGCGCTGCGATGCAGATATTCTCGAGGAACATCCCGTAATCGATCCAGCTGCCGATGAGCAGCCGGCGGTCGATGGTGCAGATCAGCCCGACCGGCGCGCCGAAATAATGCAGGTTGCGCTCGACATGCGCCCGCATCTTCGCCGTCTCGCCGCGGGCGATGCCGAGCAGCCCGTAAAGATCCCAGCCGATGCGCCGGCGGCGCGACAGCCAGGGCTCGGGCAGCGGGGTGGGGTAATAGCGCGTCTCCAGATTGTCGGCCTCGGCGCCTGAGGCATAGGCCCCCGCGACACCGGCGCAGAATCGCGCCAGCGCCTCGCCGGCCAGCGCCGTTACCCGCCAGGGCTGCATGTTGGTGCCGCTCGGCGCGCGCGCCGCGACGTCGAGCAGGTGCGCCACCGTCTCGCGCGCGACCGGCGTCGACAGATAGCCGCGCACCGAACGGCGCGAGAGGATGGCGCTCTCCACCGCATTGCCGGCCGTCACCGTGGAAATGGCATCGTTCATCGGCTCGGACTCTCCCTGGACGCAACAAGGCGCTGCATGGCGGCTTCGATGGCGGCGATCTGGCCGGGCGCCAGCCGCAACCCGAGCTTGCTGCGCCGCCACACCACATCCTCGGCGCTGGCGGCGAATTCATGGGCGACGAGATAGGCGAGCTCGGCCTCGGTCAGCCCGGCGCCGAAATCGCGGCCGAGTTCCTCCATGCTCCGCGCCGCCCCCAGCAGCCGCCGGGCATGGGTGCCGTAGGCGCGCACCAGACGCCGCGCCAGCGCGGCCGGCAGGAACGGGTAGTCCCGCTGCACCTCGGCGACGAGTGCTGCGAAACCGTCGATCGGAAAATTGCCGCCCGGCAGGCTCGCCCGCCCGGTCCACCCCGCCGCCTCCCCGGCCGCCGCCGGCAGATGCGGCGCCAGCTTGGCCAGCGCCGCCTCGGCCAGCCGGCGGGCGGTGGTGATCTTGCCGCCGAACACGCTGA
>JAGXAV010000626.1 GCA_018971455.1 Rhodospirillales bacterium | reverse complement strand
GGGGCCTTGCGGGGCATCGGCGCGGCTGTCATTATCGATAATATATCGAGGAAACGCCGCCGCCAGATGGCCACCAAACCCTCCCATCGCCCGCCGCGCACCGGCGGCGCCGTGCGCGAGCTGCGCCGGCGGATCGTGATGAACGAGCTCGCGCCGGGCGCGGTGCTCACCGAACTCGCGCTCGCCGAGCAGCTCGGCGTGGGCCAGGGCGCCATTCGCGAGGCGCTGCTGCGGCTCGAGGGCGAGGGCCTGGTGAGCCGTTCCGGCCGCCAGGGCACCATGGTGACCAATCTCGACCGCGCCACCGCCGAGGAGATCCTCGCCCTTCGCCGGCGCATCGAAATGCGCGCCGCCGGCCGCGTGGTGCGCGGTCTCGGCGCGTCGGACATCGCCGCCCTGCACACGCTGATGGCGGCCATGCACGATCACGCCGTCGCCGGCGATGGCTGGGCGATGATCGAGAGCGACACCGAATTCCATCTCGCCCTGTTCCGGCCATCGGGGCTGGCGGCGATGGAGGCGATCCTGGCGCGCTGCATCATGCACACCCACCGCTTCCGCCTCTGGGCGCCGTGGCACAACCGGCCGCTCGCGCGCACCGCCGGACGCCACGCGCCGATCCTCGCCGCCGCCGAGGCCCGCGACGCCGCCGCCCTGGAGGCGGCAATCGGCGAGCACCTCGACACCATCGTCGAGACCACCGCGAACCCGGAAGCCCGCCAATGACCCATCTCCCGCATCCGCAAATGGCGGCAATCCTGCGCGACATGCAGGCCAATCCGGCCCCCGACCCGCAGACCATGCCGATCGGCGCGGCGCGCGCGCTCTTCGCCGCCAACGCGGCCCAGTGGAACGCCGACATGCCCGGCATCCCGATGGAGCGGGTGATCCTGGGGGGCGTGGCCTGCAACGCCATCCGCCCGCACGGCGCGCGCGGCGTCATCGTGTTCGTCCATGGCGGCGGCTGGACCTTCGGCAGCCCGGGCAGCCATGACCGCTTCGCCCGGCTGCTGGCCGAGGAAGCGGGTGCCACCGTGATCTCGCCCGAATACCGGCTGGCGCCCGAGCACCCGTGCCCGGCGGCCATCGAGGATGTTCTGACGGTGATCGCGGCCCTTGACGGGCTGCCCGGGCCGCTGGCGCTGTGCGGCGATTCGGCCGGCGCGAATATCGCACTCGCCACCGCGCTGACGCGGCCGGCCCGCGCGCCGGTGGCGCTGTCGCTGCTCTATGGCTGCTTCGCGCCGATCTTCGACACCGCAAGCCATCTCGGCCTCGGTGACGGACGTTTCGGGCTGACCACGGAGAAGATGCGCTGGTACTGGCGTAACTGGCAGGGCGCGCCGGCCGACCCGCGGGCGGCACCCCTCGATGGCGACCTCGCCGGACTGCCTCGCACCCATCTGCTTGCCGCCGGGCTCGACCCGCTGCGCGACGACACATTGCTGCTGGCCGGCCGGCTGGCGACGGCCGGCGTTCCGTTCCGCCTCGATATGGTGCCGGGCGTGATCCACGGCTTTCTGCAGATGTCCGCCCGCCTCGCCCCCGCGCGCCGCGCGCTGGCCGGCATCGGTGCGGAACTGCGCGCCGCCATCGACGACGACAACAAGGGAGGAAACCAGGCATGAAACGACGCAGCCTTCTCGCCGGCGCCGCGGCACTCGCCGCCGCCCCGCTCGCCAGCCCGCACGCGCAGCGCCCCGTCACCGTTCGGTGGTGGTACCATTTCGACGATCCGACCGCCAAACCCGATGCGCTGATCGCCGCTTTCGAGAAATCGCATCCCGGCATCCGCATCCAGG
>JAGXAV010000625.1 GCA_018971455.1 Rhodospirillales bacterium | reverse complement strand
CGGGCGGAGGCCTATGAGGTGCTCGGCCTCAAGCCCGGGGCCAGCACGGGCGAGATCCGCGCCGCCCATCGCCGCCTGATGCGCGCCGCCCACCCCGACAGCGGCGGGTCCGACTGGCTCGCCACCCGCATCAACCAGGCGCGCGACACGCTGCTTCACTAGGCATATCGGATCGGAAAGGCCCCACCATGTCCGGAGCGCTCGCCAGGACGGCCGTCAGCTACATCCCCACGCCCTTCAAGCTGAATGCCGCGGTCGAGGGGGTGAAGGCGGTCAATGAAACCGCCGGCAACACCCTGGCCGGGCTGTTCGACCTGATGATGGCGGACCCGGAGGGGAACGGGCTGGACAATCCGCATTTCACCCAGAACGGCCACGAAGGCCCGTCGCCGAAGACGGCGCTCTATTTCCAGGTCAAGAAGGGGCTCAAGGTGCTCAGCACCATGGCGGTCAGCATCGCCGATGTCGGCGGCCTGGCCAGCGCCGCGCAATCCGGCGCCTACGGGCTGATCTGGTACAAGCTCAACGCGCTGTTCGACAGGCTGGTGCCACCGTCGCGCCGCGGCAAACCGGTGGTTTATGGCGCCTGGTATTCGTGGGAGGTCGCCAGGAAAGCAGTCCCCAAGGGCAGCCTGGAGACGCGCATGACGGCGATCATGCGCCAGAAGATGTATGGCGCCGCCGGCGGCGCCACCAAGGCCGGCATCACCTGGTCCACCGGCGGCATCACCGGCTATTTCGTCTCGTCCGCCTCCGCCGTGGTGGCGCCCTATCTGGACAGCCTGTTCGGCCAGGACATCCAGACCCTCGCCCAGGGGCTGCACTGGTTCGCCTATCTCGAACTCGTCATCGGCCGGGGGCAGGGCGTCGGTCCGGCGCTGCGCATCCTCGAGGTGATCTGGACCGACATCGCGCTCGGCCGCGCCTCCATGCCGGCCATGCGCGACGTGGTGCGCGAGCCGCGCGGCTGGCTGGTCATCGCCGACCTGCTGGCCTGAACGGCGTGCTCGCCAACCGGCGGCACTTCGCGTAGCCTTCATCGCGCTATCGGAAGGAACCCCCCATGGGCCCGTTCGCCGTCTTCTGGCTGCTGGTGCTGGTGCTCGTCGTCGTCACGGTGTTCGCCGGCGCCAAGACGGTCCCGCAGGGCCAGGTCTGGACGGTCGAGCGCTTCGGCGCCTTCACCCGCAAGCTCGAGCCCGGCCTCGGCTTCATCATTCCCTATATCGACCATGTCGGGCGCAAGCTGAACGTGCAGGAGCAGGTGCTCGACATTCCCGAGCAGAGCGTCATCACCAAGGACAACGCCACGGTCGCGGTGGACGGCGTCATCTACTACCGCGTCATGGCCGCCGAGAAGGCCGCCTACCAGGTGAGCAATCTCGGCCAGGCGCTGTCCACCATGGCGATGACCAACATCCGCGCCGTCGTCGGCGAACTGGAGCTCGACGCCGCCCTGTCCTCGCGCGAGCACATCAACACCCGTCTGCTGCAGATCCTCGACGGCGCCACCGAGCCCTGGGGCGTCAAGGTCAGCCGCGTCGAGCTGCGCAAGATCGAGCCGCCGGAGAACCTGATCCGGGCGATGAACCTGCAGATGACCGCCGAGCGCGAGCGCCGCGCCACGGTGGCCAAGGCCGATGGCGAGCGTGAGGCCGCCATCAAGCGGGCCGAGGGCCAGAAGCAGAGCCAGGTCCTCGCCGCGGAGGGCCGCCAGCAGGCAGCCGAGCGCGACGCCCAGGCGCGTGAGCGCCTCGCCGGCGCCGAGGCCGCCGCCACCCGCATGGTCGCCGAGGCGGCGCGCGA
>JAGXAV010000624.1 GCA_018971455.1 Rhodospirillales bacterium | reverse complement strand
TTTGATGCCACAATCACCCCGTTGCCCGCCTTGCGCCGCGTTGCGGGCTTCGTGTTCTGACCCGGGGATTGCCAGGATGATGCAGGGCGGCGGACGGATCATCTTCCTGCGCGGCATGGCGGTGGCGGCCGGCCTCGTGCTGGCCGGCCCTGTGCTTGTCGGGCCGGCGCTCGCCCAGGGCAGCCCGCCCCCGCGCGCCAAGGCGGCAGCGAAGCCGGCTGTGCATGGCAAGCTGCTTGCCGCGGGCAAGCCGGTGCCGCCGACTTCGGCCCGCGCCGGTGGCGAGACGCTCCAGGGTGCGATGACGCGCGCCTATTCGACCAACCCGGCCCTGCTCGCCGAGCGCGCCAATCTGCGCGCGACCGACGAGAATGTGCCCGCCGCCCTGGCCGGCTGGCGGCCGCAAGTGTCGATCAGCGCCTCGGCAGGATATGCGGACGGCTACGACATCCAGCACACCACCTCGGCCATCGGCGCGCCGGTCAATACGCGCCTGACCGAAAACCGCGGCGAGCACTCCGAGCAGCTCAACGTCGTGCAGCCGCTCTATCGCGGCGGCCAGACGGTCGCCGGCACGCATCGTGCGGTGAACATGGTGATGGCCGAGCGCGCCCGGCTGATCGGCCAGGAGCAGACTACCTTCGCCGCCGTCGTGACCGCCTATGTCAATGTCATCCAGGCCGAGGAAGTGCTGGCGCTGAACGTCAACAACGAGCAGGTTCTCGCCCGCCAGTTGCAGGCCACCAACGATCGCTTCCGGGTCGGCGAGATCACGCGCACCGATGTCGCGCAGGCGGAGGCGGCGCTGGCCGGGGCGAAGGCGACGCGGCAGACCGCCGAGGGCAATTTGCAGACGGCGCGGGCCAGCTACCAGCAGGTGGTCGGCGTGCTGCCCGGCAAGCTGGTCGAGCCGCAGCCGCTGCGCCTGCCGACCAGGACGGAGGCCGAGGCCAAGGAGCTTGCCGGCCGCAACAATCCGAACGTGGTGGCGGCGCTGTTCGACGATGCGGCGGCGAAGGATTTCTTCGACCTGCAATACAGCAAGCTGATGCCCAATCTCAGCCTGCAGGGCCAGCTCAGCGACAGCAAGGACGTGACGCAGCGCAACCTCACCGTCCGCTCGGCGCAGATCATCGCCTCGCTGAGCGTGCCGATCTACCAGGGCGGCATCGAATACGCCGCCATCCGCCAGGCGCGCCAGGCGCAGCAGCAGACGCGCGAGAAGGTGCTGGATGCGCGGCGCACCGCGGTGCAGCTCGCCATCAGCGCGTGGGAGACCTATGACGCGGCGCGCGCCACCATCGCCAGCACGCGCGAGCAGGTGCGCTCCAACCAGGTGGCGCTGGAGGGCGTGCAGCGCGAGGCGATTGTCGGCAGCCGCACCACGCTCGATGTGCTGAACGCCGAACAGAGTCTGCTCAACTCCAGGGTGACGCTGGTGCAGAACCTCGCCGCCCTGGTCACCGCCTCCTACCAGGTCGCCGCCGCGACCGGCCGACTGACCGCGCGCGACCTCACCCTGCAGGTGCCCCTCTATGACGAGACGGCCTATTACAAGGCGGTGCGCAACAAGTGGTTCGGCACCGGTGATTATGCGGTCGGCCAGCCCGGGCGCTGAGGAGCGTTGATGAGCGCCTCCCAGCCCCCGCCCGGCGCCGATCCCTCGATGGAGGATATCCTCGCCTCCATCCGCCGCATCCTCAGCGATGAGGGCGAGGGCGAGGCGCCCGTCTCGCCCGCGGCCGCGCCGGCCGGCGGCGCGCGGCCGCACTCCGGCCCGGCCGATGTTGCGCCCGCCGGCGATGCG
>JAGXAV010000048.1 GCA_018971455.1 Rhodospirillales bacterium | reverse complement strand
ATCGTCGCGGCGTGCCTTGAACAGGATGTGCGCCGGCTCGAACACATCCGGACTGCAAAACCGCTGCGGGCTGCTGTCGTAATAGCGGCGGCATACCGCCTCGTCGGCCTTCGGCGTGCGGATCTCGGTCTCCAGGAGACCGCGGATCAGGGCCTCCTCGTCGGTCTCGCGCGCGCCATCGCGCTCCTGCGGAATGGCGGCGGGACCGAGTGCGCGCGCCCGCTGGAGCAGCAGCTCGCGAACGACCAGCGCCCGCGCCGCCTGGTCCCATGCCGCGGCGGGCGATGGGGCCTCGTGGTTCTGCACCTCGCGGGCGATGGCGCCTTGGGGAATGGCAACGCCGTTGACCGTGACGGGCTGCATCGCTCAATCCCCCGTCGTCGCGTCGGCGTCGTGCAGCGCGGGCTCGCCACGGCGCGCCGGGGCTGCCTGCCGGCGGCGCACCACCTGGTAGCCGGGGCGGCCGAGATACCACACGGGCGCGCTCCATACATGGACGAGGCGCGTGAACGGCGAGACCAGGAAGATGGTGAAGCCGAGCAGGATATGCACCCGGTAGATCAGGGGCGTGCCGACCAGAAGATCGGCCACGCCGGGATGCAGCAGCACGATCCCCTTGATGTAGGCAACCAGCGTCGCGAACAGCGCGCCGTCCATGTGCTGCGCCGAAACCGGCACGGTCAGAAGCCCCAGGGCCAGCTGCGCCCAGAGCATCAGGATGATAGCGATGTCCCATCGCCGGCTGGTGGCGCGGATGCGCGGGTCGCGCAGCCGCCGATGGATCAGCAGGGACAGCCCGATGATCGCGACCAGGCCGGCGAGCCCGCCGACCACCATCGCCAGCAGCTCGTGCTGGGCCGGGCTGATCAGCCAGTCCACCGCCCAGTCCGGCATCAGGAACCCGGCGAAATGCCCGGCGACGACAATCAGGATTCCGACGTGGAAGAGATTCGAACCCCAGCGCAGCTGGTCCCGGCGCAGCAGCTGGCTGGACCCGCTGCGCCACGTATATTGCGCGGTGTCGAAGCGCACCAGGCTGCCGAGCAGGAACACGCTGAGGCACACATAGGGATACCAGCCATAGAGGATGCTGTTCAGATTGGCGCTCATCGCTCCATCTCCTCACACGCTCGCCGCGTCGCGGCGCGCCGCGCGCAGCCGCGTCCGCAGCCGGTCGGTGCCGCAACTGTCGATCTGCTCGCCCGGGCCGAACCGGACCGCGGCCTCCTCCCACGCAGCGTCCAGCGCGGCGAGGTCGTCAGGGTCTTCGATGACGGACTCCGCCAGCTCGGCCGCCGGCGCGTCGGCCAGCGTCGCGAGCGCCTGGAACACCGCGGCATAGGCGCTGCCGCGTGCTGCCAACCGCTCCGCCAGAAGCTGGAGGATGCCGGCGGGCTCGGCCAGTAGGGCCTGCGCCTCGTCCACCGGCAGCAGCGAGATGAATTCGAGAAAGAGCGGCAGAAAATCCGGCAGCTCCCCGGCCGTGGGCTCCAGGCCATGCGCGCGGTAGAGCGCGATGAGGTCGGCCATCGCCTGGCCGCGATCGCGGCTCTCGCCGTGCACGTGCTCGAACAGATGCAGCGACAGGGTCCGGCTGCGATCGAACAAGGCGAAATAGCGCTCCTGCAACTCGTAGATGTCCTGCGCCGCCAGCTCGGTCAGAAGTGCCCCAATGGCGGCGCGCTGGGGCGCCGGCACCAGGGCCTCCTCGGCCAGCACGGCGGCGATTTCGCCGGTGGCCGATTGCAGCGCCTCGGTCGGATAGGAGATCAGCGCCGCCAGGGCCCGGTAGGTGCGCGCCATCACGAAACCTCCATCGGGTTCTTGGGCTTTTTCGCATCGAACAGGCTGAAACCGGTCCGCCCGGAACATCCCTCGCCGAAGGAGAACCCGCAGGAGCCGCGCATCTGGAAGGCATCCTCTCCGGTCTCACGGTGCGCTGTCGGAATGACGAACCGATCCTCGTAATTGGCGATGGCCAGGAGCTGGTACATCTCCTCGATCTCGCGGCCCGACAGGCCGACATGCTGGGCCAATGAGTCGACGACCATCCCGTCCACCGTCTTGGCGCGCATATAGGCGCGCATCGCCAGCATCCGCTCCAGCGCGATGGTGATCGGCTCCGTCCGGCCGGCGGTCAGCAGGTTGGCCAGGTATTCGACCGGGATGCGCAGGGACTTGACGTCCGGCATGCCGCCAATGGTGCCAAGCTGCCCCTTCGCGGCTGCGGCCTGGATCGGCGAGAGCGGCGGCACATACCAGACCATCGGCAGGGTCCGGTATTCCGGATGCAGCGGGAAGGCGATCTTCCACTCCATTGCCATTTTCCAGATTGGCGATTTGCGGGCTCCCTCGATCCAGGCTTCGGGAATGCCGTCGCGCCGGGCCTGCGCCTGCACCGCCGGATCGTGCGGATCGAGGAACACCTTGAGCTGGGCTTCGTAGAGATCGCCCTCGTCGGGCACGGATGCGGCCTCCTGGATGCGGTCGGCATCGTAGAGAACGACGCCGAGATAGCGGATGCGCCCGACGCAGGTCTCCGAACACACGGTCGGCTGGCCGGCCTCGATGCGCGGGTAGCAGAAGACGCATTTCTCCGATTTTCCGGAGGACCAATTGTAATAGATCTTCTTGTACGGGCAGCCCGACACGCACATGCGCCAGCCACGGCACTTGTCCTGGTCGATCAGAACGATGCCATCCTCCTCACGCTTGTAGATGGCGCCCGAGGGGCAGACGGCCGCGCAGGCCGGGTTGAGGCAGTGCTCGCACAGGCGCGGCAGATACATCATGAACGTGTTCTCGAAAGCGCCGTAGATCTCCTTCTGCACGCCGGCGAAATTGCTGTCCTTCGCGCGGCCGGCGAATTCGCCCCCGAGGATTTCCTCCCAGTTCGGGCCCCACTCGATCTTTTCCATCCGCTCGCCGCTGATAAGCGAACGCGGCCGCGCGGTCGGCATCGCCTTGCCTTCCGGTGCCGTCTGCAGATGGGCGTAGTCGAAGGTGAAGGGCTCGTAATAGTCGTCGATCTCCGGCAGGTCGGGATTGGCGAAGATATTGGCCAGCACGCGCCACTTGCCGCCGATGCGCGGCTCGATTGCGCCGTTCCTGCGGCGTGTCCAGCCGCCCTTCCAGCGTTTCTGGTTTTCCCAGTCCTTCGGATAGCCGATGCCGGGCTTGGTCTCGACATTGTTGAACCAGGCGTATTCCATGCCCTCGCGGCTGGTCCACACGTTCTTGCAGGTCACCGAACAAGTGTGACACCCGATGCATTTGTCGAGATTCAGAACCATCGCGATCTGCGCGCGGATTTTCATGACACGGCCTCCCGCCTGCGCGCGGTCTGTCGGGTCACGGCCGTGCCGTCCAGCCAGTCCACCCTGTCCATGCGCCGGACGATGATGAACTCATCGCGGTTGGAGCCGACGGTGCCGTAGTAGTTCAGGCCATAGCTTTGCTGCGCGTAGCCGCCGATCATATGCGTGGGCTTGAGGACCGCGCGGGTCACCGAATTGTGGATGCCCCCGCGCAGCCCGGTCACCTCGCTGCCCGGCATGTTCACGATCTTCTCCTGCGCGTGGTACATCATCACCATGCCGGGATTGACGCGCTGGGAGACCACGGCGCGCGCCACCAGCGCCCCGTTGGTGTTGTAGGCCTCGACCCAGTCATTGTCGGCGATGCCGACCTGGCCCGCATCCGCCTCGCTGATCCAGATGCACGGACCGCCGCGGCTGAGCGTCAGCATCAGCAGATTGTCCGTATAGGTGCTGTGGATGCCCCATTTCTGGTGCGGGGTGACGAAGTTCAGCACGATCTCCGGGTTGCCGTTCTCGTGCTTGCCGCGCAGCCGCGCGGTGGCCTTGGTGTCCACCGGCGGGCGCCAGGTGACCAGCGCCTCGCCGAAGGCGCGCATCCACAAATGGTCCTGATAGAGCTGCTGACGACCGGTCAGCGTGCGCCAGGGGATCAGCTCATGAACATTGGTGTAGCCGGCATTGTAGCAGACCTTCTCGCTCTCGATGCCCGACCAGGTGGGCGAGGAGATGATCTTGCGCGGCTGGGCGACGATGTCGCGGAAGCGGATCTTCTCGTCCTCCTTGGCGCGTGCCAGATGGCTATGGTCAAGCCCCGTCATCTGCCCGAGCGCCTCCCAGGCCTTGACGGCGACCTCGCCATTGGTCTCCGGCGCCAGGCTCAGAATCGCCTCGATGGCGTCAATGTCCGTTTCAAGGCGTGGCTGTCCGGCCGCGGCCCCGGCGCGCACCTCCCCGTTCAGGGCGGCAAGGAACTCCACCTCATGGGCGGTGTTCCACGAAATGCCCTTGCCGCCGTTGCCGAGCGTCTTCAGCAGCGGCCCGATCGCGGTGAACATTGCGTGCAGGTTCGGGTAATCGCGCGCGACGACCGTGACCGCCGGCATCGTGCGGCCCGGAACCGCCTCGCTGCCGTCACGCTTCCAGTCGCTCACGCCGTAAGGTTGCGCCAGTTCGCCGGGAGTGTCGTGCTGCACCGGCGTCAGAACGACATCGGTCTCGCGGCCCAGCACCTCGGGGCAGACGGCGGAGAAGGTTTTCGCAAGACCCTTGTAGATGTCCCAGTCGGTGCGCGACTCCCAGGCCGGATCCACCGCGGCGGTCAGCGGATGGATGAACGGGTGCATGTCCGAGGTGTTCATGTCGTTCTTTTCGTACCACGTCGCCGTCGGCAGTACGATGTCGGAATAGACGCAGGTGGTGGACATGCGGAAATCCAGCGTCACCAACAGGTCGAGCTTGCCCTCCGGCGCACGCTCGTGCCACGTCACCTCCCGCGGCTTCTCGCCCCCCTCGACGCCGAGGTCCTTGCCGAGCACGCCATTGCTGGTGCCCAGCAGGTGCTTGAGGAAATATTCGTGCCCCTTGCCCGACGAGCCGAGCAGGTTGGAGCGCCAGACGAACATGTTGCGCGGCCAGTTCGCCGGATCGTCCGGATCGTGGCAGGACATGGCGAGTTCGCCGGAGCGCAGGGCCTTCGCAACATAGGCCTTCGCGTCCAGCCCCGCCTCCTTGGCGCGCGCGGCGATGGTGAGCGGATTCTGCTTGAGCTGCGGCGCCGATGGCAACCAGCCCATGCGCTCGGCGCGCACATTGTAGTCGATCATCGAACCGGACCAGTCCCCATCGGGCGCCGTGGGCGAAAGGATCTCCGATGTCATCAGCGTTTCCTAGCGCCACTGGTCGGTGTGGGCGTAGAAGAACGAGGTGCCGTTCATGTGCCGCGGCGGGCGGCTCCAATCCAGCCCGAAGGTGATCGGAACCCAGCCGGTCTGCGGCCGCAGCTTCTCCTGCCCCACGTAATGCGACCACCCGCCGCCGGACTGGCCGACGCAGCCGCAGAGCACCAGAAGATTGATGATGCCGCGGTACGTCATGTCCATGTGGTACCAGTGATTGACCCCGGCGCCGAGAATCACCATGGAGCGGCCGTTCGTCGTCTCCGCATTGGTCGCGAACTCGCGGGCGACATGGATGATGTGCGCGCGGGGAACTCCGGTCACGTGCTCGGCCCAGGCCGGCGTGTAGGGCTCGTCCTGGTTGTAGTCCGAGGCCACGCCACCGCCGCCAAGGCCGCGGTCCAGGCCATAATTGGCGCAGAGCAGATCGAACACCGTGGCAACCGGCGTAGCGCCGTCCCGCAATGCCAGCGTGCACACCGGCACGTTGCGCGTCACCACATCGGGATGCGCGGTGGCGGCAAACCCGTTGCTGGCCGCGCCGCCGAAATAGGGGAACGCCACCTCGGCGGTGGCACCCCCCTCGATCTGGCTGAGTTGCAGAACCGTCGGCGCGCCATCGCTGCGGCGCTGTTCGAGATTCCACTTCCCCTGCTCGCCCCACCGGAACCCGACCGAGCCGCGCGGCACCACCGGGTTGCCCTCGGCGTCCAGCGCCACCGTCTTCCATTCCGGATTGTTCGCCTCCGCCAGACCGTCGGCAAAATCGTCGGCGCGCACCAGCCGGTCGGGAATATAGCGGCCATCCTTGTGTACCAGGCGCACCAGCATCGGCAGGTCGGTATATTTCCGTACGTAATCCTGGAAATAAGGGACCGTCCGATCGAGATGGAATTCGCGCAGGATGACATGGCCCATCGCCATGGCCAGCGCCGCGTCGGTGCCCTGCTTGGGATGCAGCCACAGATCGGCGAACTTGGTGGCCTCGGCATAATCCGGCGAGATGACGGCGCTCTTGGCGCCCTTGTAGCGCGCCTCGGTGTAGAAATGCGCATCCGGCGTGCGCGTCTGCGGCACGTTGGAACCCCAGATCAACAGATATCCGGCATTGTACCAATCGGCACTTTCCGGCACGTCGGTCTGCTCGCCCCAGGTCATCGGGCTCGCCGGGGGCAGATCGCAATACCAGTCATAAAAAGACAGACACACCCCGCCGAGCAGGGAGAGGTAGCGCGCGCCGGCGGCGAAGGACACCATCGACATCGCCGGGATGGGCGAGAACCCGACCACCCGGTCCGGGCCGTAGGTCTTTATGGTATAAGCGTTCGCCGCGGCGATGATTTCATTGACCTCGTCCCAAGTCGCGCGCACGAGGCCGCCCAGCCCGCGCTTGCTTGTGTAGCTCGCGCGCTTCTGCGGGCTCTCCACGATGCTGGCCCAGGCCGCCACCGGCGGCAGCGTCGCCCGCGCCGCGCGCCAGAGCCGCAACAAATGGCCGCGCACCATCGGGTGCTTCACGCGATTGGCCGAATAGAGGTACCAAGAATAGCTTGCCCCGCGCGCGCATCCGCGCGGTTCGTGGTTGGGCAGGTCCGGCCGTGTGCGGGGGTAGTCGGTCTGCTGCGTCTCCCACGTGACGATCCCGCCCTGGACGTAGATCTTCCACGAGCACGACCCGGTGCAGTTCACGCCGTGGGTGGACCGCACGATTTTGTCGTGCTGCCAGCGCTTCCGGTAGCCATCCTCCCAGTCGCGCGGCTCATCGGTCGTGATGCCGTGGCCGTTGGAGAATGTGCCGGCCTGGCGCTTGAAGAAGGTCAGCCGGTCGAGAAAATGGCTCATGCGGATTCCCTGCGTTTCGCGGCCGCCGCCAGACGGGTGATGCCGATGGCGAGGCGGCGATCCTGCCGGCCGCGGCCTGGCGCTGCGTTGATTCAGATCAATTCGCCGCGTGATGAGACGCGCTAGAGGACGTGACCTGAATCACGTCTCGGCGCCTCCCCCGGGGTGCAGGCCGTGCCCGCCCGCAGAACGGAAACGAATGGAACCCGGCGTGCCTCCCAGCCTGTCCAGCCGCCGCCCGCCGGATACGGGCGCCGCCGCATCGCCCGATTCCCGGCCGCAGACCGCCGCGCGCGATGCGCTGCGCGGCATCTCCTGGCTCGGGCAGGTTCCGGCCGACACCATCGAGGCGCTGGCGGCCCATGCGGTGCTGCATCAGGTGCCGGCCGGCAGCCTGCTGTTCGACCAGGCGGAGACGCCGGTCTTCGCCCAGTTCCTGCTCGCCGGCAGCATTGAGCTGCTGGGCGTGCGCGGCCGGGCCGAGACGCTCATCGAGCTTCTGACCCCGTTCGACATGGTCATTCCCGCGGCGGTCATCAGCGCGCGGCCCTATCTGATGCGCGCGCGAGTCTATGAGGCGGCGCATCTCCTGCTGATTCCCGCGCAGACCTTCCGCGATGCGGTGGCGCGCGATCACGCCCTGTGTGCGGTCGTGCTCGGCTGCCTCACGGCGCAGTTCCGCCGCCAGGTGCGCCAGGAGAAGAACCTCAAGCTGCGATCGGCCGAAGAGCGTGTGGGGTGCTTCATCGCCTCCCTCCTCGGTGACGCGGAGGCCGCGGTCACCATCCGGCTTCCGATGGAGAAATACCTGATCGCCTCGCAGCTCGGCATGACGCGCGAAACCTTCTCGCGCGCGCTCTCCGCCATGGCGCGGTTCGGCATCGTGGTTCGCGGAGAGAGCGTGCATGTCGACGATGCCACCGCGGCACGCGCCCATTTTCCGTTCGACCCGCTGATCGACGGCTTCGAGCCCATCACATCTCTGCACGACAGGAGAGCCTGAGCATGAACACGGCAGCTCCCATCCCACCCGGCGTCGCGATGCGGGTGTTGCTGGTCAGCACGCTGGCCTTTGCCATCTGCTTCGCGGCCTGGCTGATGTTCGGTGTGACCGGCATTCCGATCCGCAAGGAACTCGGGCTCAACGCCTCGGAGTTCGGCCTGCTGACGGCGACACCGGTGCTGACCGGCGCCCTCTTCCGCCTGCCCCTGGGCATCTGGACGGACCGCTTCGGCGGCCGCATCGTCATGTTCCTGCTGCTGGTCGGCTGCTCGGTGCCGCTCTGGCTCTCCTCCTACGCAACGGCGCTCTGGCAGTTTCTGCTGCTCGGGCTGGCGCTCGGCCTGGTCGGCGCCTCCTTCGCGGTCGGCACGCCCTACACGTCGCGCTTCTTCCCCAAGGAGCGGAAGGGCCTGGCGATGGGCGTTTTCGGTGCCGGAACGACGGGGGCCGCCATCAACATGTTCGTGGCCCCGCCGCTGATCGTCCATTTCGGATGGCAGGGCGTGCCGCGGGTCTATGCCATCGCCCTGCTGATCGTCGCGGCCCTGTTCTGGCTGCTGTCGGCGCCCGATCCCGGCCGATCCGCGACCACCCTGCCGATCCGCCAGCAGCTGGCCGTGCTGCGCGATCCGCGGGTATGGAAATATTGCCAGTACTACTCGATCGTTTTCGGCGGCTTCACCGCCGTCTCCGTCTGGATGCCGCAGTATTTCGTCAACGTCTATCATTTCCCGATCGGCGAGGCGGCGCTGATGGCCGCGAGCTTCGCGCTGCCGGCGGGCGTGCTGCGCGCTCTCGGCGGCTATCTCTCGGACCGCTTCGGCGCCCACAACGTCACCTGGTGGGTGCTGTGGGTCGCCTGGATCTGCCTGTTCCTGCTGTCCTATCCGCAAACCGATTTCGTTGTTCAGACCATCCACGGGCCCGCCGCGTTCCATCTGGCCCTGCCCGCCTGGGGCTTCGCGATGCTGCTCTTCGTCCTCGGCGTGGCGCTGGCCTGCGGCATGGCCTCGACCTTCAAATATCTCAGCGATGATTTCCCCGACAACATGGGCCCGGTCTCCGGCATCGTCGGGCTGGCCGGCGGCCTGGGCGGCTTCCTGCTGCCCATCCTGTTCGGCATCCTGCTCGACCTGATCGGCGTCTATTCGAGCTGCTTCATGCTGCTCTACGGCATCGTCTGGGTGTCGCTCATCCTCTCCTACGTCACCGAGGTCCGCCGGACCAACGTGCTGGGCGCGGCCGCCGCCAACCCCTCGCCGCGCGGCGCCGTCAAATGAGGGCGGCGCGGAGCATGGCCGTGCCGG